>CAYUNP010000138.1:0-14760 GCA_964446085.1 uncultured Pirellulaceae bacterium | reverse complement strand
TTGCAAACTTTTGGCTTGTTATGCGAAATATGATGTTGATGAAAACGTTCGATACATCGCAACAGACGTTCTGAGAAGTTTTCCACCTGAAGTAACCAGAGAAGAATTACTTGACGGTTTTCGCTATCCGTGGCCTGAGGTCGCAGCACATTCTGCCGAAGCCATTGTTTTACTCAACGATACCGAATCCATTCCTCAGCTGGTCGAACTGTTAAAGAAGCCGGATCCGCGCGAACCTGAAAAACTGGAAAACGGAGATTTTGTGCATCGGGAAATGGTTGCCATCAATCACCTTCGCAATTGCATGTTGTGCCATTTGGATTCCCACAAAGCATTTGACAAGGGACGTGGAGTTATTCCTTATCGGACTCGGCAACTGTCGCAAGACTATTATGCCAACAGGCGTGTCGAGATCCCCACAGTTCGCGCTGATGTGACTTATCTGCGGCAGGACTTTTCGGTCCTTCGTAAAGTCAAGGATCCAGGTCCATGGCCCAAGAAACAGCGGTTTGACTATGTCGCAAGGACAAAGTCCATTAGCAGTGCCGAGGCAGTTCAGTTGTCACGCAAACTTTCAAGCCAGCCTGACGAATATAAAAACGCAATCGTCACGGCCCTTCAGCTACTGACCGGAAAAAAACCTGCCGACAACTCCTGGAAGGCGTGGAACGCTGCCGTGAAAGAAATGTAGCGCACACTCAAATCAAACTCTTGCGAGTCCGGCTACACAACAAGCTGCTTGAAGTTTGCCAACAAGAAATTGAATATCTTTTGAGAAAGCCCGAACCCTCCAGTTGCTTTCCTGTCTATCTTTCACAATCGGTCGAGTAACGGAGGCAATTGCTTCTGTGCTTGATTAACTCGGACGGGAAACCGTCACCTATCCTTCAGGCTTACAAACTGGATAAGTTCCACTTGAAACTGGAATCGTAGGTTCGAACCCTACCTCGACCGCTTGCCCTGTCACCAACCTTCAGACGATACATACATTAGCTCAATTGGTAGAGCACTGGATTCTTAATCTGGAAGTTGTTGGTTCGATTCCAACATGTGCTCCGCTTAACGGTGGAGTGATCAAAACGTCTTCTGACTCGGACAGGGCAAAATTCAATCGGCCACGCTTGACGCGATGGTCACCGAACATCGGGTGTCCCCCACTGAAAAAACTTACACACACTTGCGGGTTCGAATCCCGCCCGGCCCTTCGGGACTGGTAGGCAAATGGCAAAGCCATCAGTTTTAAACACTGACTTTTAGTCGTTGCGTTTTTTTGACTTGGACACCCGATTTTTTCTTTTCCTGTTCGTCCGCGCGAATACAAGCCCGAAGCGCAAGCGAGTGAATACTGCGGTCTATTCACTCGCTTGCGCTTCGGGCTTGTATTTGCAACGACCCCAACTTTAAACAAGGAGACAAACACATGGTTATTCACGTACGACACAACGGACGTTCTTTCGATTTCCCGGCGCAACAGATGGATTTGGGTTACGGTTCAACAGATCCTCAAATCCGCGCGGCAGTTGCAGAAAAACTTGGCGAACCTCGAACACAGTTTGAGCACTATGTCATCGACCGCAACGGGCAAACAGGTGATCTTACCGTTCGCCCTCAAGCCGTTTTTGGTTAAAGGTTTTTGGTTGTGTTTTGTCTGTCGTAGTGACGGCTGGAAGCCACAACCACGACTGACATTCTCTCAAACAAGGAACTCCAATCATGATGACAACTCGGACAACGTCCGAACAGGATCGACGTCTAGCGATCCTTAACACGCTCCTGACAACGCCACACCGACAGCTGTCCAACGTCCATCCGATCCATCAGGAAATGATGAAGTCGGATCCGTTGTTCTACAGCCGCCTGGCAGCCTGGTACTTCGCGCATGGTGAAGTCCGCGATCACAAGGAGATGTTTGTCATCAATTTGGTGCTTTCCGATTTCGAAGGCCACCGCGAAACCGGTTTGGCGATGCTCCGGGAGCTTCCGCCGTATCAAGTTCAGCGAGTCGTTGACTTCATTCACGGTCGAAAGAAGACGACGACTTTGACAGACAAGAAGACGAAGGAAGCTGTTCCGATCACTGAAGAGTTCGGGCTATTCCGAAACGTTCCGCGGTCCGTGAAAACAGAAGTCACTCGCTACCTGCGCGAACGGGAAGCGGATGCCGACTGGTTCGACAGCACAGCTCTGGTTGCGCGAAAGGCGATGAAGCGACTGTACGCAGTTCTGCACATCCAACCTTCGAATCGAGCTCAGTCCGTACTGTTCGACCGCAAGCCACCGACCGGTTCCCGGCTGGCCGCAGTCAAAGCACTGCGATCAGCTACCGATCCGGAGCAACAGGCTCGTGCGATCATCGAACATCGGATTCCGTATCGAGTTGCCAGCACCGTCATCAGCGCGATGACTCCGACCGTGATCTTTGCCTTGATCGACGTGATGAGCGATCAGGAATTGATCAACAACGTGGGTTCGCTGCGTCGGCGTGGTGCGTTTGACAACGCGGAACTGAAGCAGTTGATTTCTGGTCGGCTGGACAAAGCGAAAACAGGAAAGCGAATTTCGGCTCTGAAGTCGATCGAAGCGGCAAAGGCTGCCAAGGTCGATGACGAAACGCGTAAGCAGCTTGAAAAAGTTGCCGACGTGCAAGTCAAGTCGAAGGGTCGGATCAAGCGTCCGACTGCGATCCTTGTCGACAAGTCCGGTTCGATGAGCCAGGCGATCGAAGTTGGTAAGCGGGTTGCGGCGTTGACGTCTGCGATCATGGATGCACCGCTGTACGTTTACGCGTTCGACGGTATTGCGTATCCGGTTGCTGCTCCAGCGTCGAACGATTTGTCAGCCTGGGAGAAAGCGTTTGCCGGAATCAAAGCGGGTGGTTGCACTTCGTGCGGAGTCGGCATCGAGATGCTGCGGCGGAACAAGCAGGCCGTCGAGCAAATTTTGATGGTGACTGACGAAAGTGAAAACTCTTCGCCATTGTTCACCCAAACGCTGCAGCAATACCAACAGGAATTGAATGTGCAGGCGCACGTTGTGTTCCTGAAGGTTGGTGACTTCGTTTGCGACCAACTGGAAAAGGAATGCCGGACAGCCGGACTTTCGCATGACGCTTACCAGTTCAGCGGCGACTACTACTCGCTGCCAAACTTGATCCAGTACCTGACTCGTCCGTCACGACTGGATCTGTTGATGGAAATCATGAGCCACCCGCTACCACAGCGGAAGGCTGCATAGATGGATAACTCGGGCCGGGCATTTGCTCGGCCCTTTTTTAAAACAAGTCTCACGACAAATACAAGCCCGAAGCGCAAGCGAGTGAATATCCTGCACGTCGATTCGTTCGATTGCTCTATTAGTTCCGGCTTGTGTTGCCGATGCAAAATCAACCAAAACCATGTCGAACCTTTTTGAAAAACTTGCCGCCAAAGAACGGAGCTTTCACGATCGAGAATTCCTGTCTCCCGTACTGCGCGGATCCAACATTCGCATTCGAATCGCAGGTGTTGTGATGAGCCTCAAAGTCATCAAGCCGACAAACTTCCACGGCTGGGGAGTTTTCCACCCGATCGACTTTCATTCAGCAAAGCTAATTCGCAAGCCGACGATGAAGCAACGTAAGGAATACCTCGCGTTGTTCCCATCGGTGCGACTTGTCGTTTGCCGCAAGAAAAAGCGCAAGCTATTTGGTGCGCCAATGACTGCTACAGACGCACGTTTTGGTTTGACTCGTGACACGGAAATCGCGCTGGCAGAGAACTGCGAGTTGTTCGACACGGTGATCGCGCGCTTCGACGGACAACGCTACTGGTTCGAACAGCACGATCGTCAGACGCCACGAAAACTGGCTCAGATGCTACGGCAACGCTTGCGAGACAAGATCGCCCCGGAAATCGCGTCTTTCGATGGCTGCAACCAAACGCATCGCGACGTGTACGAATTCGCTCTGCTGCGCAAGTTGGAAAACGAACCTGACTCCGACGAAGTTCGTCTGCAGAAAGCACTCGCACACGGCGGAGGCAAGTACGTTTCGCATCGTGACCTCGGCGAATATTTTTCCGTCAACTTTGAAGTTGATGGAGAGAATTTCCAGTCGACTGTGCGGCGAAGTGATTTGCAGATTCAGTCAGCAGGAATTTGCCTTGACGGATACGACGCATCGTTTGACTTGCACAGCCTCGTTGGCGTGATGCGCGAAGGCCAAAAAATCGGAGCGATTTACAGCATGTAAGGGTGGCATAGGCTTCCAGCCTGTGATCATGCTACTCGCGATGATCAAGGCTAATACTGCGGCGAGACGCCGCAGCCACGAGACTAACACTGCGGCGAGACTCATGTTGGAGAAAGAATGTTTGAACACGAAAAACTCTATCGCGGTGACGCAGCGCTGGATCAAGTCCGTGACTTTCACGTGACGATCGCCGGCGTTGGCGCACTGGGAAGCAATCTTGCCGATTCACTTTCACGCCAGGGCTTCGCGAACTTGCGACTGATTGACTTCGATCGTGTCGAACCCAAAAACCTTGGCACGCAAATCTACAGCACCGAAGACGTTGGGATGTTGAAGGTCGACGCTGCGCGAAACGCAATCTTTCGCAACGTCGAAGTCGAACCCGACACGATTTCGAAAAAACTGACCGAGAGCAACATCAAAAAACTGCTGCGCGGATCCGACCTTGTGGTGGACGCATTCGACAACAGCGAAGCACGCGGTTTGCTTTTTGATTTCTGCGCTCAAAACGAAATCCACTGCCTGCATACGGGACTGGCTGAAGGTTATGGTGAAGTCGTTTGGAACGACAACTACATTGTCCCTGACGACAGCGGTGTTGATCTTTGCGACTACCCGATGGCACGGAACCTCGTCCAACTGGTCGTTGCGATTGCGGCGGAAGAGATCGTTGACTTTGCGGTTTCCGAATCACCTCGCAAGAAGAACTGGTCGGCGACGTTGCGCGATCTATCGGTACGCGAACTCTGAACTTTACCGGTACCAGGAATTAGCCGCCTGGCCGGTGTAGTTGGGGCCGGCTTCCGGATCAGCACCAACATATTCGAAAGGTTCCGCTCGCGGTTCATGCGGCAGTTGGCGACAACGGCGGAGGCTTCGAGTTCATTGTCGGATAGCAACTTCAATTGCGTTTCAACTTTTGTTTGCTTTGAGAGCAGATACAACAATGCGTTTCGCGGTCGAATTGGGAACCGACATAATGGCTTCAAGCATTTGTTTCATGCACACCTGTTCGCTTTGATCGTCGTTGGCCATCTCAACGGCTTTTCGCAAACAGAAATCGAGCTCTTCTGATTTTGGTAATTTTCCCATCATGACTTCCAAATCGCCTTTGCCGATTTCGACAAGCACTACGTTTCGCAAGTCGGCAACCGAAAATCCAACTCTCTCGGAAACACCTGGATCCACATTTTCCCAGATTCGATACATTCCGATCACCAGATGCTCAGTGCCGATATAGTCGTGGCAAAACCGTTGAGCCTCCTGATTGGCGAACTGCATTGCAATGATTGCATCTTCGTGAAAGCAACTTCTATCGAGCGTCAGTGACTCTCGTGCAGACAAACTTTCTGGCTCGATTTGACAACCGCCAAGGGCAGGATTGCGACTCAACAAATAACTCGCAGCAAAAGAAAATGCACTCAAAAAACCGCGGCGGGAGAAGTTCATTGTGACCTCGGGATTCAAAAACTGCTGTGGCAAGGAATTCTAGCGCCATCTTGCAGAGAGGCAAATTTGACAGACCGTTGAAAATCAGACACCAAACACCCGTCATTTCTGTTCAAAGAGGGCTCGCGTGGTTAGACTCAAAATTGTGAAATCACTGAACCACTCCGTTTTCAACAAAGCCATCATGAAATCACCTGTTCATTACGCCGCGTTAACTGCCCTGCTCATTCTTTGCAGTACCAGCAGTCTTTTCTCCCAAACCGTGATCCACGCTGGAAAGCTGATCAATGGACACGACGGACAAGTTCACAACGAAATGACGATCGTTGTTGAAGACGGCAAAGTCAAATCGATCGAGGATGGTTATGTCGATCCCGACAGGTTCGGCGACGAAGATTCCGTGACGGCAATCGATCTCAAAGAGCACACCGTCATGCCGGGACTGATGGACATGCACACGCATCTGATGATGCAGCATCACAAAAAAGTTTACTCTGACAAATTCTTCATGAACGAAGCAGACTTCGCATTGCGTTCGACGACTTACGCAAGGAAGACACTGATGGCTGGCTTCACGACGGTTCGCGAGCTTGGCGACAACGGCACCAACGGTGTTTCGCTTCGCAAAGCAATCGACAATGGCTGGATTCCCGGTCCGCGAATTTTCACTGCCGGCAAGTCTTTGGCGACGACAGGTGGGCATGCGGATCCAACCAACGGCACCAAGGGCGTGTTCAAACGCGATGGCGGTCCCGTTGATGGAGTCGTCAACGGCGTCGATGATGCTCGCAAAGCTGTTCGTCAACGCTATAAGGACGGTGCCGACCTGATCAAACTCACGGCAACCGGCGGTGTGCTAAGCCTGGCAGTCAATGGCCAGAATCCGCAATTCACCAAAGATGAACTCGAAGCAATCGTTGAAATCGCGAACGACTATGAGATGACGGTCGCGGTTCACGCACACGGAACCGAAGGCATGAAGCGGGCGGTGCTGGCGGGTGTGGATTCAATCGAACACGGAACTTACATGACTCCTGAAGTCATGCGTTTGATGAAAGAGCGCGGCACGTATTACGTTCCCACATTGATGGCTGGCGACTGGGTAGCTGAAAAAGCCAAAGAAGACGACTACTTTCCAGCCGTTGTGCGTCCAAAAGCTGCTGCCATCGGCCCGGTGATCCTGAAGACATTTGCCAAGGCTCATGCTGCGGGCGTAAAGATCGCTTTCGGAACCGACTCAGGAGTCTCGCCACACGGCGACAACGCTCGCGAATTTGAACTGATGGTCGCAGCCGGCATGACGCCGATGCAAGCCATTCAATCTGCGACTTTGGAGGCTTCGAAGCTGTTAAAGGTTGACGATCGACTGGGAACTTTGGAAGCCACAAAGATCGCCGATATCATTGCTGTCAAAGGCGATCCAATCGACAACATCTCGCTGATGAAAAAAGTGGCATTCGTGATGAAAGAAGGACAGGTTTTCAAGAACGAGTAGATTAAGCTCCGCTCGCGATCGACGGCTTGAAAAAGAGCGCTCGTGCGGCAAAGGTGACTGATCGGAGCGACACGAAAAACGCAATTTGGGGCATCCAAAAAACAAACAGCCCCATCAAAACCCGATCTGGATTCATATCAACTCGAACCGGTGCGGACATCGACACGCAGATCAACACCGCTCCCAACATCACCGCCCAAATCATTTTGGTCTTCCAGCGCAGGCGATTGAACAAAATCGCAAACGTGAACAGATACAGCGGACCGAGAACAAGGATTTCCAGAAGCACCACGCTCGTTCGCTTGCCGCTCGATTTTTCGTAAAGGAATTTGTCCCGGATGTTTTTGGACAGATACCTGCCCAGTGAATCAGCCGACTTAAACTCCTGATAGACTTTCGCCGGCACTTGAAAGTAGCGATACACCGATCCTGACTGGAATTCGACTTCCAGTGTCCTGGTCGTACTGTTGTAGCCCACCGACGCAAGGTTGCTGGATTCAACGGGCCGACGTTCAACACTTCCCAATTGACCTGAAACGGCGATCGATGCGGCCACGACTGTGGTCAACAACAGGATCCCACGCATTGAGATTTGAAAGTGACTTCCTGCCACGGGTGACTTTCGGCGACGCAGCCGTTGATCGCGAACCAGAGCGTTCAGACGACGACGAAAAAGAGCCGCAACCACTCCCATCAGTCCGCCAGGAACCAGAACAAACATCAGGTTCCAACCCAGGGAAGAATAGTCGATCGATCCGATGTCCGGGTTCGGCACCGAAACCACGTAGGATTTCGATGGTGGAGATGCAACTTCATCGCTCCAAAAGACTTCGGGAAACCCAATCGCTTCAGAGACCTTGTTGCTCACATCAACCAGATCCGCGATGCCTTCGGAAAGGAAAAAATACGAAACCGCATTGACTCCCAAACCGACCACCAGCCCAATCAACAAACAATGGGCGAACCAGTCGAGGCTGGCACCTGTTTCGTCACCAAAATCTGAAATCTGGTTTTCGCTCATTGCAAGATTTTACGGTACTGACACCTGCGGTGCGTAACCACAACCTACTTCCCTTTACGCTTTCCTTTGGGCTTTCGCTGCTCCCGCGGTTTTTCCTTGAAGTTGTACGCATCACCAAACATTTTTTCGACAGCCTCCTTTTGTGTCGGCCGCAGCGATGCCAGAAGTTTTTCACGAGCTCTTTCTCTTAGTTCCGCGATCTCGCGCTGTAACTCTTCTTCGATTTCTTTTTCTTTTGTTTTCAGATCAGCACTTTGCTCGTCCGTGATTTCCAGATTTGTTTTCACTGGATCAGAAGTCAAAATTTCCACAACGCTCTTGCGACGCAGCAAACTTTGCATGCGAATCTGATTCAGTCGCTCAACCTGATGCGGCAACAACACTCCATTAAGATCACTGACCGCCGACTTGCGAATGGAATTGATATTCGAAACCAGATTTTTGCGATCAGAAAAATCGAGCCCCCGAATTTGCTCGGCAGCCCGTTTTTGAATTTCGGCATTCAGTTCCTGAAGCTGCTTGTATTGATCGTCCACCATTTCCAGGTCCGACCGAATATCCGCATCGGCCAACAAACCAAGGGTACTTCCCTGGGTACCGTACTCCGACGCCGTCCAGCCAACGGGTTTGTTGAGCGCGATATCATTGAGCATCGGAACCATTGCCTGCAGTTCCGGACTGCCACCTTCGCCGTAAGCAGCCTGCTTCACGCCGCCCATGAATTCGGAATACTCAGATCGCGAACCAAAAATTCCAACTGGCCCATCATCCTTCTGGGCGATTGCGTTGTCACAAACAAGCAACATGCCAGTGAGAAAGCAGATGAAGGCAAATGAAGCGTCGATACGAAAATACATGATTGCTCTCCAACAGGGACCAAATTTGATATCGCTGATTATAGGAATCGATTCAGGAACTACAAACTCGTCAGGGCCGTTTTCGAAGATGGTGCTACCAAGCTGAGTCCAAACGTACACGACGACTTCGCCTGACGCAGGGGCGATCCTCTGAAATCGCGACCGATGCAAGTGATTGGCGACTACGCCCTCAAGCACGCATAAGACTATCGCGCCGAAATTGTCTAACCTTCTTCGGGAATAACAGCTTCAATGCCTATGAAGGCCCAATCTGCACGCGGCGATCGTGTTGTTGCCAAGCTATTCAATGATGACATCCTGACCCTCTCGAAAGCGGATTCGGTCATCACCACTCCCCCCACTGATAGTGTCGATTCCGTTACCACCATTGAGCGTGTCGTCACCCGGGCCACCATTGAGAATGTCATCACCATTTCCCCCATCGATCGTGTCGTTGCCGCTATCTCCATTGATGGTGTCGTCGAGGTTGCCGCCATCGAGAATGTCATCACCACTTCCCCCATTGATGGTGTCGTTTCCGCTACCACCACTGATTCTGTCGTTGCCCGGACCACCATTGAGAATATTGAGGCCAAAGCCTCCCGAGATAGTGTCCGCACCCAAGCCGCCATTGATGGTGTCGCTGCTCATACCTCCCTCAAGAGTGTCGTTGCCCCCTCCCCCATTAATGGTGTCAGCCCCAAATGAGCCGAAGATGAAATCGTCGCCGGCACCACCATCGAGTTGGTCGTTACTACGACCACCATCGATTTGGTCGCTTCCATTACCACCATCGATCGTGTCAACAGCGAGCCCTCCATCGATTACATCATTGCCAGTTCCACCAAAGATCGTGTCCATGCCTCCACTACCTTCAATAGTGTCGTTACCAGCCCTTCCGTCAATTATGTCGTTGCCGCCGCCACCGTCGATGGTGTCGTTTCCGGCACCTCCGTCGATGGTATCACCGTTGTTACCTCCATCGATGGTGTCGTTGCCGCTGCCTCCGTCAATCGTGTCGCTGCCTTGCCGGCCATCTATGGTGTCGTCGTCGCCGCCGCCTATGATGATGTCGTTGCCAACCCCACCATCAATCGTGTCATTGCCGCTGCCGCCAATGATGGTGTCGATTCCATTACCACCCTCGATTATGTCATCAGCAAAACTCCCATTGAGGACATCATTACCAGTTCCACCAAAGATTGTGTCCTCGCCTGTACCACCGTCAATCGTGTCACTGCCGCTGCCTCCGTCGATCGTATCAGCTGCAGAACCTCCGTTGAGAGTATCATTGCCAATTCCACCAAAGATCGTGTCCAGGCCTGCACCACCGTCAATTGAGTCATCACCGCTGCCCCCATCAATCGTGTCGTTGCCGCCGCCGCCGGAGATGGTGTCGTTGCCTTGCCTGCCGTCTATGGTGTCGTTGCCGCTACCGCCGTCAATCGTGTCCCGGCCTGCACCACCATCGATCGCGTCGCTGCCGCTGCCGCCAGTAATGGTGTCGATTCCACCACCACCCAAGATTGTGTCATCAGCAAAACCTCCGTTGAGGACATCATTGCCTTTTCCACCAAAGATCGTGTCCTCGCCCGTACCACCGTCAATTGTGTCACGGCCACTGCCCCCATCGATCGTGTCGTCACCAAACCCACCATTGATGACATCGCCGCCCGAATCGCCGGAAATTCGGTCATCACCGCCACCACCATTGATGGTGTCGATTCCAATACCACCATCGATCGTGTCTGCGGCCGAACCACCGTCAATAACATCGTTGCCGGCCTGCCCGGAAATCAGGTCCGCGCTTCCCCCGCCATCGATTTCATCGTCGCCTCTGCCGCCAAAAATTCTGTCTTCGCCTTCATCTCCACTAATGATATCACTCAGTCCGCTACCGAAGATCACGTCCTCTCCACTGCCGCCTCTGATGTTGGTGAAGGCAGAGCTTGCCGACGCTCCCGTGAAATCAAGTACTCCAGACAGGTCAATTGTGTCATCGCCACCAAACCCAAAAACATTGATCCGACTAACAGAGGATGCATCGATCAACGTGTCCTCACCTCCGATTCGGATGGTGTCGTTGGACGTCGTCGAGACGGTAATGTTGTCAGCATTTTGAGTCCCCAAAATTCTCAGGTTCCCGGTGTCGTCATTGAAAACAACCGTTGTGAAATTGACTTCATCCGTCAAGGGAATCTCAGTGGCTCCACCGCTGACAGTAGAAAGCATCATCCTCGATTCCAAACACTCGACGCCGAGCATACTCTCGGAAGTTTGATGAGTGTCGTGCTGACTTTTTGCACGACAGAAAGCTGGCCAGTCAACTTGACGACCCAATGCAACCAGAGCTTTTTTCCAACTCGAGAGAGGCTTTTTCATTTTGCTACCGAAAGATGAGAGGCATGGTTTTCCGGGCACAGTAATTCGATGTTGTCATTCGAACCGTTGTATCCACGCACCATTTTCATGGCCCCCAAAATAATGTCAAACAAAATGTAGAAAACGCGTCGCTTTACTCGGCTTTCCAACCAATCATGTCAGATTAAGTTTGCGATCGCCCACTACAGGACCTCCACCAACGTTAGAATAACGCTTGAAGGCTACCTGCAATTTTTCTCGTTTTTTTGGTCGTCCGTCCTCTTCGTAGTAAATTCGTTGAGTGTAGTCGCGATCGGAATATATTGTATTCCATCAAAGCTGAACGTCTTCGACGAATTCACGGGCCGTCCATCATCGGTATCACGCCAGATACCTGATTCCTACAAATTGAATTTCAATAAATGATCGATTTCAAAAGCCATAAAACGGACAAAGGCACGTTGGTGATTCGCGCAGCTGGCCAGCTCGACAGCGAATCCAACCAGTACTTTTTTGACTGTGTCAAAGACGAAATCGAAGCGGGTAACGTCAAAATCGTGATCAACTTCGATGGCCTTGGCTATATATCAAGTGTCGGCCTGGGAGCCCTGGTGAGAGCCAGTTCCCGAGCGGCCAAGGCGGGTGGAACGATCCATCTGGCCCGCATTGAGAATCAGGTTCTCGATATTCTAAGGATGGTGAACTTTGACAAGATCTTCCACATCTACGCCACCGAAAGAGAAGCAGTTGCGGCGTTTGAATCGTAGCGTTTCAACAAGGGATTGATCGTCAAAACGCAAGCGAATCACCAACTTACCTGGTCCGCGAAGGTAGCGATGCGTTTTGCTGCCACCATTGATCCACTTCTGACGATAAAGGATGGCCTTGTTTCCTAACTCCACAACGAAACGGGCATTCCGAGCGTGAACAGATTCAGTATTTTGCAACGGATTGCTGTTTCGGTTGCCTTGATACTTCTGTGGAACGAATTCAACTTCATTCTTTAATCACTTCTTCGGCAAGATAGGTGATCACGATTCTCGAAAGCGATGAGGACGAATCAGTAACTATTCCTGAATTTCAATTAGCTTTCTTATGGCGCCAATCTTTTTTTCAATTGATTCAATACTATTTTGATCACTATGTTTTGACTTCAACCAATCAACATGAGCTAATAGTAATTCCAAGCTTTCCTTTCTTGCTTCTATTTCGGATTCAGACAAACTCATTTTGTCGAGCACTGGCTTTTCATCAATCATAAGTGCAAGGCGATAGTTGTAGTTGCGAGCCTTCTCCGGTTTATCTGGAAAGTGATGTTTGGCCAGCCTTGTAACGTCACGCATCATCAAAATCCCCTCTTCCCAGCTACCAGACAAAGCCATTGCTGTCGCCAGGTTGGAATACAAAGACAACGTCACTGGATGCGACCCCCCAAGTCTTTCCGAAACGTCAACAATTGAGGACGTGGCCGGTTCCAGATACTCTTTGATTCTCATCTGAAATGCTGGATCCCCCAAATTAGCACCGCATATCCCAATAACGGTATTATAACAAATCGCGGTTTGGTAGTTTCGTTCGCCATTTAGCTTACGGGAATTCTCAAGTGCTTCTTTACCCAAAGAAAAAGACAGTTCCGAAAAGCCTATCCCACGATAGCCTTCTGCAAGCATTCTCGCAGTCGAAATTGAATCCGGATGCAAGGGTCCATGGAAATCTATGAATGCTCTACATGTTTCCGCATGCATGTCCAGATTTCGACGAGTTGGATCTTTGACAAACTCGTTTCGCGTTGACGCGTGTTTTGCGAGAAGAGTTAGTTCCTCAAGCCGCTTTTTGTCAAAATCATCGTGATTCGATTCAAGGAACGCGAGAAGAGTTTTCCAGGATTCAATCGACTCTTTTTGTAGGCTTGATTCCTGATAGGCGTATGCCAAAGTTACCAGACCATCGACAGCGGTTTTGGGGCTCAGGTCCGTGTTTTCCGCGATTTCATTGGGAGAACCAAGAAGCCGGATTGCTGCCTGGTAGTTGCCGTTGACGTTCTGCGATCCGGCGTGCCGCACTTCCAAGGTTCGGCGAACACCCGGTGAAACTAGCCCGTTCGAAATGTCGAGAGCAAGCTTGCTGGTGTTTATGGCTTCGTTGGGCATCGCCAACTGAGATAAAGTAGTGGCGATTTTCGAAACCGCGAAAGATCTTTCAGGTTCATCTATCGCTGAGCTTGCAAGAAGCTCAGCGCTCGCCACAAGCTGATTACCGAGTTCGATTCTCAACGAACGGTCATCTGGATTTTCAACGGGTTGGATTCCTTCGAACACCTGATTCAAAATTCCCAGCATATCCTTAAAATTATTTCTTTGCCTTATCGCATCATCCTTTGCGTGTGAGGCCTGTTCTTTTGCTTCAATGGCCTGATTTCTGGCCACACTAGCGTGCCAAAAACCAAATGAGGCGAGCGCCAATCCTAAAACCAAGGCAAAGAACACGACCGTTGATGCGATCACAACTAATCGATTCCGTATCACGAACTTTCTAAACTTGTATAAAGTTGAGGGCGGACGTGCCCAAACAGTATCTCCCTTGAGATACCGATCGATATCATTGGCGAGGCTGTTGGCAGTGTCGTACCTGCGCCTACGATCTTTCTCAAGCGCACGCATCACGATCCAGTCAAGATCACCCGACAGAAGCTTGCAGAGTTGCTTGGGTTCGATACTACGATGAGATGCGATGCTGGGGAGAGTTTCGCTGCCGCTGAGACGGGTGCTGGGGCGAGGTGGCTCAACTTCTTTGATGATTCGCAACACTTCGTTGAAAGCGGATTCTTTGAATTGAGCCATTTCCAATGGTGTTGTTCCGGTCAACAATTCGTACAACATCACGCCCAGTGAATAGATGTCAGTCCTAGTGTCGACGTCGATGTTGTTTAGCTCGGCTTGTTCGGGGCTCATGTATTGAGGCGTCCCGACCATCATGCCGTGGCCGGTGATGATCGAATGCTCGGTCAACGGTTGATGAATGGCTTTGGCTAATCCGAAATCAATTACTTTGGGAACGGGCTTGCCGTCGTAAAGGCAAAGTAGGATGTTGGATGGCTTGAGATCGCGATGTACGATTCCTTTTTGGTGGGCGTGTTGAATCGCCTGGCAAACAGGAATGAATAGCTTCAGCCGTTCGCGCAGCGGCACCTGGGCATTGTCGCAATACCGAGTGAAAGGAGTTCCTTTGACGTATTCCATCACAAAAAAAGGTCGCCCCTGAGCGGTCATTCCACCATCAAAGACTTTTGCAATATTCGGGTGATCCATGACCGCGAGTGCTTGACGCTCGGCCTCGAATCGAGCCAACA
>CAYUNP010000137.1:13475-14814 GCA_964446085.1 uncultured Pirellulaceae bacterium | reverse complement strand
TCGCCGATCACGACGCCGCCGACGTCCAGTTTGTCCCAGGCTCGATGGGCCTTATAAAGATCGCGCGTGAATATTCCGGCTTGAAGACCAAATTCGCTGTCGTTGACTTCATCCAATGCAGATTCGAAGTCATCAAACTTGCTCAAGACGGCGACCGGCCCGAAGGCTTCTGCCGTGCAAACCGTTTGGTCTTTGGAGACGTTTTCCAACAACGTTGCCTCGAGCATCGCGCCTTCGCGTTTTCCGCCACAAAGCAATGTTCCTCCCGAAGCGATGGCTTCTTCGACCCAGCCATGCAGTCGAGTGGCTTCTTTTTCGGAGATCATCGGGCCGATGAAAGTGTCTTCGTTTTTCGGATCGCCGGCGATCAGTTTTTGAGCTTTGCTGACTAGAGCATCGCGGAATTGATCATAAATTTTGGTGTGAACGATGATTCGCTGGACACCGATACAGCTTTGTCCTGACTGGTAGAACGCGCCGATGATGATTCGATCGACCGCGTCCTCAAGATCCGCGTCGTGATCAACAATACAAGCCGCATTGCCGCCGAGTTCCAAGACGACTTTCTTCTTTCCGGATTTTGCTTTGAGTGCCCAACCAACACCCGGCGAGCCAGTAAAGCTGAGCAACTTAAGGCGTTCGTCGGTCGTGAACAGGTCGGCTCCGTCGCGTGAGCAAGGCAAAATGGAAAACGCGCCCGGCGGCAGATCTGTTTCAGCGAGAACTTCGCCAATGATCAGCGCCCCCAGAGGCGTGCGGCTGGCGGGTTTGAGGACGAAGGGACAACCCACGGCCAGTGCCGGCGCGACCTTGTGGGCGGCGAGGTTGAGCGGGAAGTTGAAGGGGCTGATGAACGAGCACGGGCCGATGGGCACGCGTTTCCACATGCCTCGATAGCCTTTGGCACGGGCGGAGATTTCAAGGTTCATGACTTCGCCGTTGAGCCGAACCGATTCTTCGGCGGCGATGCGAAAGGTGTCGATCAATCGAGAGACTTCGCCGCGCGAGTCTTTGATTGGCTTGCCAGCTTCGATGCACAGCGACATTGAAAGTTCGTCAAACCGCTCGGTGAAACGAGTGACGCAGTGGTTTAAGATCGCCTGTCGTTCGTAGGGCCGCATGTTGGCAAACGGCTCTGCCGCTTCGACACAGCCTTCAATTCCCTTGTCGATCGCGGCTGGATCGGCGAGAGCAACGCGAGTCGCAACTTCGCCAGTGAACTTGTCGGTGACTTCGAGATCTTGATTCGGTTCGTGAGGTTTGTTGGCTAGGAAGTATGGCCAGTTTGCTTTGATCGTCATGGTTTACGTTTCGTTTAGTTGCCTGGGAATTGATTGGT
>CAYUNP010000137.1:0-13375 GCA_964446085.1 uncultured Pirellulaceae bacterium | reverse complement strand
TTTGCTTTGATCGTCATGGTTTACGTTTCGTTTAGTTGCCTGGGAATTGATTGGTTTTGGTGAGCGACAAGGCGCTAGCCGTCGGTTCGTTGTCAGTGAATACCGGCGGCTAGCGCCTTGCCGCTCACCCGATATTTAAATCTTCGCACTCAACTCTTTGATGTCGTGGTTCAGAATTCGATCGTTTTCCGAGTAGTCAATTGGTACTTCGACCACGTGAACGCCAGGCTCTTTGTGGCAGCGTTCAAGCAACGGCAAAAGTTCGTCCGCCGATGAAACGCGGTGCCCATGGGCTCCATAGCATTCCGCGTACTTGACGAAATCTGGATTTCCATAATCCAGTCCGAAGTTGTCAAAGCCCATGTTGGCTTGTTTCCACTTGATCATGCCGTAAGCGTTGTCTCGAATGATGATGACGGTGATGTGAACGCCAAGTCGCACAGCCGTTTCTAGTTCTTGGGAGTTCATCATGAAGCCGCCGTCGCCGCAAATGGCTGTCACCGACTCCTCAGGGTGAACCAGTTTGGCGGCAATCGCTGAGGGCAAACCGGCACCCATGGTCGCCAACGCATTGTCTAACAGAACCGTGTTTTGAGCGTGGGCAGCGTAGTTGCGAGCAAACCAGATTTTGTAGACGCCGTTGTCGAGCGCGATGATTCCCTTTTTCAGAACCGATTTGCGAACATCGGCAACCAGACGCTGCGGATAGATTGGAAAACGATCGTCGTCAGCGCCTTCGGTGACGTGCTCCTGAACGTGTTTGGCGACTTCCTCAAATCGACTGAAATCCCAATGTGATTGCTTTTTCAGTTTTTTGTGAATGTCGGTAATGCTGCCCGCGATGTCTCCGACGACTTCGACTTGTGGGAAGTAAACAGGATCCACCTTGGCACTGAAAAAGTTGACGTGGATGACTTTGACGCCATCGGCTTCCATAAAGAACGGGGGCTTTTCCACAACATCATGACCGACATTGATGATCAGGTCCGCCGCTTCGACGGCGCGATGAACAAAGTCGCCAGCCGACAGTGCCGCGTTTCCAAGGAAACGAGAATCGCGTTCGTCGACGACGCCTTTTCCCATCTGGGTGGTGACGTAGTGGATGTCGAATTCTTCGACGAACTTACGCAGTGCGTGACAGGTAACCTTTCGGTTGGCACCGGCACCCACGATCAACAGCGGATGTTTAGCCTTCTGTAGCATCTCGACCGCTGCGTCGATCGACTTGGCCTCGGCGGTCGGTCGACGGACATTGCTCGCTGGGATAGGTGGCTCGTCCGTTTGTTCGTCGGCGATGTCTTCGGGCAACTCAAGGTGTACCGCCCCGGGCTTTTCCTCTTGAGCCAATCGAAACGCTTCCCGCACGTGGCAAGGAATTGTGTCGGCACTGACCAGTTGGTGAGTGTATTTGGTGATTGGTTCCATCATGGCGACCACATCAATGATCTGAAAGCGACCTTGCTTGCTGTGCTTTACTGGCTTTTGGCCCGTGATCATCATCATCGGCATGCCACCGAGTTGTGCATACGCAGCAGCGGTCACAAAATTGGTCGCGCCCGGGCCGAGCGTTGACATGCAGACTCCGGCCTTCCCCGTTAAACGACCATAAGTTGCGGCCATGAAGCCCGCTCCTTGTTCGTGTCGCGTTAGAACCAATTTGATATTGGAACGCTGAAGCGAATCGAGGAAGTCGAGGTTTTCTTCGCCCGGTATACCGAAAATGTATTCAACACCTTCTGCTTCAAGCGCTTTAACAAATAGATCGGAGGCTTTCATTGTTTACCTAATGGTGAGTTGAGTGATAGTTTGTGGCGCAGGCTTCCAGCCTGTGTTTCAGCTTACCGACAGGCAAATTGCCCGTCCTGCTTTCAAGTGCTGACATTCCACAAGACGAAGACGAGCGACAAGGCGTTTACTTACAAAAATACGTAATACGCTAAAATACCCAAGAGATGCCGCGTGAAGCTCTCTTGAGTCAAGCCGAAACTTTTCTTGGCGTGCTGTAAGGCATTAGAGCCTTCCCCGTCTCCACGGGCAACAGAAGCGAAAATTCAACAAAATAAGGGTAGCGAAATGTGGATGGAAAAATGCAAAGACGTTGATTGTTTCATGGCGGGGCTCGTCAAGCGCAATCCGGGGCAGCCGGAGTTTCATCAAGCCGTCAAAGAATTCGTTTCGACCGTCATGCCTTTTGTGCATGAGAACCCGATCTATCTGAAGAATCAAATTCTTGAACGAATGACTGAGCCGGATCGCGTTGTCTCCTTTCGAGTCACTTGGCGAGATGACGAAGGAAACATTCGAGTCAACCGTGCTTGGCGAGTTCAGTTCAACAACTCCATCGGGCCGTACAAAGGCGGGCTTCGATTTCATCCGACAGTTACCGAAAGTGTGTTGAAGTTCCTGGGATTTGAGCAGACGTTCAAAAACAGCCTGACTGGTTTGCCGATGGGCGGTGGAAAAGGTGGTTCCAACTTCAACCCCAAAGGGAAAAGCGACAACGAGGTCATGAGTTTTTGCCAGTCGCTGATGATCGAACTATTTCGGCACATTGGCCCGGACAAAGACGTGCCAGCCGGAGACATTGGCGTCGGAGCACGTGAAGTCAGCTATTTATTCGGTCAGTACAAGCGGCTTCAAAACGAGTTCCACGGCGTGTTGACGGGCAAGGGCCTTTCGTTCGGCGGCAGTCTGATTCGCACTGAGGCGACCGGCTACGGATGCGTCTACTACTGTCAGGAAATGCTCAACCATCGCGGCGACAGCTTGCAAGACAAGAACGTTGTGGTCTCAGGATCTGGAAACGTCGCAACTTACGCTGCTGAAAAGGCAACTCAACTGGGCGCGAAAGTCCTTACGCTTTCGGATTCGTCTGGTTTCATCCATGACCCAGACGGTATCACGCCGGAGAAGCTGGAATACGTCAAAGAGCTCAAAGGCGTCCGCCGGGGCAGAATCTCCGAGTACGCCGACAAGTTCTCTTCGGCGACGTTCCATGCGGATCAGCGGCCTTGGTCGGTTGCTTGCGATGTTGCGATTCCGTGTGCCACCCAAAACGAGATCAACCTCGACGACGCAAAGAAACTCACCAACAACAATGTTCAGGTCGTTTGCGAAGGTGCCAATATGCCGACCGAGCTCGATGCGATGAATCACTTGATGGAAAGCGGCGTACTATTCGGCCCGGCAAAAGCGGCTAATGCGGGCGGCGTCGCGGTATCGGGACTCGAGCAAAGCCAAAATGCGTTACGGCTTTCATGGTCACGCGAAGAGGTCAACGAAAAGTTGCTCACGATCATGAAAGACATTCACGCGAAGTGTGTCGAATACGGCTCAAATGGTTCACTTCCCAACGACAACGTCAACTACGTCACCGGAGCCAATATTGCCGGATTCATCAAGGTCGCCGACGCGATGGTTGCGTACGGAGCTGTTTGAGCCGACAGTATTGAGATCTAACGAACCGATAAGGAAATCGAGATGCCAAGAAAGTTCGAGTTCAAAAACGACAATGGTGAGACGCTCTCCGGAGCTCTCGAAGAGCCAACCGCGGAGCTACGTCGTGGAGTGGCTCTGTTTGCTCATTGTTTCAGCTGCGGCAAGAACGTGTTGGCTGCAAGTCGAGTATCACGAGGTTTGCGAGAACGTGGCTTCACCGTGTTGCGTTTCGACTTCACTGGTCTTGGAGAAAGCGAAGGCGAGTTCGCCGACACGAATTTCTCGACCAACGTCGATGATTTGCGAGCCGCCATCAACGCGATGCGGCAGGAAGGTATGGCTCCAGATATTCTGATTGGCCATAGCCTCGGCGGCGCGGCGGTTCTCGATTTGGCTGAGGAAGTAGAAGAAGTAAAACTTGTCGCCACAATCGGTGCACCCAGCGAGCCGCGACACGTCGTGCATCTGTTTGATGAAACGGCAATGCAACAGATCGAACAAACAGGTCAAGCCGAAGTCTCGTTGGGCGGTCGTCCTTTCACGATCAAGAAACAGTTTCTTGACGATGTAACCGAAACGTCTGTACTGAAAAAGCTTGGCGCAAGTCGAAAGCCGTTGCTAATCTGTCACTCACCGACAGACAACGTGGTTGGCATCGACAACGCCCAGAAAATCTACAAGGCAGCCAAGCATCCGAAGAGCTTCGTGTCGCTCGATGGAGCTGACCATTTACTCAGCAGCAAACAAGACGCTGATTTTGTGGCATCCATCGTTGCCAGTTGGGCGGCTCGCTACATTGATTCATCTCACGGCCAAACGCCAGCACCACCAGTGCCAGCCGCTGCCAACAACACTCAGTCCGGGCAAGATCACGGCGGAGTTACGGTAACCGAACGGAACAAGGTTTTCACTCAAGACATTGTTGCAGGGCGGCATAAACTGATTGCTGATGAACCGGTTGCTGCTGGCGGAGACGATCTGGGCGTTACGCCTTACGACCTATTGCTCGCGGCGCTTGGGACTTGCACGTCGATGACGTTGCGAATGTATGCCAATCGCAAGGGACTCAATGTCGACAACATTCAAGTCAAGCTGGAGCACAACCGGATTCATTCTTCTGACTGCGAAAGTTGCGAAGATCAGTCTGCCAAAGTCGACCAAATTCGCAGGCTGATTCGAATCGAAGGTGACCTAACCGACGCCCAGCGTAAGCGGATGCTTGATATTGCCGACATGTGCCCCGTCCATCGAACGCTGCACAATCAAAAGCAGATTACGTCAGAGTTCATGGATGCCACTAACGGCTAACTCCTTCAGGAGCGCGAAGAATGTTGTCGTCTTTGAAAAAGCACTGGCCCGAGTACTTGATGGAATCCGTTGAGCTAGGGTTTCTGGCTTTCATGGCCTGTGCGGCATCGGCATTGTTTCGGCATCACGCATCGCCCGTTGCCCACTTTTTCGAAGGCCATAACTTTTTGCAGCGACTCGCCGTCGGGCTGACGATGGGAATCACGATCGTTGTTATCGCTTATTCTCCTTTGGGCAAACGATCTGGAGCTCAGATCAACCCGGCAGTTACGTTAACTTTCTTTCGACTTGGGAAGATCCGTGCTGCCGATACTTTCTTTTACATTCTGTTTCAGTTCGCCGGTGGTATCGCGGGAGTCGCGTTTGCCGGATTGACGCTCGGTTCGTTGGTGTCAGCACCCGAAGTCAGTTTCGCCGCCACGAAACCCGGTTCCTCTGGTATCGCAATCGCTTTTTTCGCAGAGCTGCTGATTTCTGCAATCATCATGGGCACCGTGCTCTACTTTGCGAATCACAAAAAGATCATGCACAAGACCGGTTTGTATGTTGGAATGCTGTACGCGCTGTACATCACTTTGGAACAGCCGATTTCCGGGGCCAGCATGAATCCTGCCCGGACGCTCGGTTCGGCCATCATGACCGGCAGTTGGTCGGGCACCTGGATTTATTTCACAGCTCCCTTGATTGGAATGCTGTTGGCCAGCGAAGTTTTCTTGTGGACCAAAGGCAAAGATGCGATCCACTGCGCCTGGCTTTATCACACGACAGATGTTGGCGAGATTATCAGATGCGGCTGGTCGGCGTTGGAAGAGAAAAGCGACTTGAATGACTGATTCCGAAACTCGCTCCAGCGTTAACGCCTCAGTAAAAACATGAGTCCGTTTTTATCGGGATCGAACCAAATGCGAGCACCGTAAATTTCAGATTTTGCTTCGTCTACGAAATCGAGATTTGACTGAAGATGTTCCACGGCGGAATTGAACACAGGAGTTTTTGAGGCAACGGTTTGCCCACGTGTTTCTTCGTTCTGTTGGCCGCCAAGTTTGTGCGACATGATGTTGAACGTGTCGCTAGCCACGACGATTTCGCCGGCAGTATGACGGCGACTTAGTTGTTGCGCGAGAAACTGGTTAATATCGCGCGATGCCACAATAAAACCAAACACTTCTTCGGTTTCCAGGTCGTAAATCGGAATGCCTGATTTCAGGCCAACTTCTTTGCAGGTCTTAATTGAATCGTCTTGGCATACCAGTGAAGTAAGCGGTTCGCTCGGCAGTCGCTCGGACATTTTGGTTAAGTACCCATCTAGCTTTCGAGTTTCCAGGCGGCTTTGGGGGATCGTTCTTATTGCTCCAATAGGCCCGCTTTGTTTCTCAACTCGAACAAGCTCGGTGTAGGAATCTCCTTCGAATCGGCCGTAGACCAAACTCTGATAGCCCGGGTTGGCCTCCATTAAACCGACAAGAATCGTAGACATCCTTTTTCGCCAAACTTTTTCGTCATCTTCAGTCTTGGCTTTGATCAATTCCTGAACGGGCGGAAGGCCGGAACAGAAACTCACGTTTCGCTCAAGATCATGAACTTGTGCTTGCAAGTCGGCACGCAATTCACGTCCTTCCATTCGTAATTTTTCGTACCCAATTTTCTTGCTACTCTGCCCGACCATCCACTGTTCAACTGCTTCGGCAAGTTCACTGGCCGAATCGAAACGGAGGTGTCGCTTGCGCGATAGCGCGCGAACGCAAATGGCGTCAAGTTCCGACGCAATATTTGCAAAATCACTCGGCATAGGTGTCGAAGCCTCCGCTATCTGGGTGATGATTTCTCGGAATCCAGAATTGCTTTCGTTTGCGACACCAGCATGCGGGGCCTTGCCGGTCAAAATTGAAAACAAGATCCCTCCCAAACCATAGACATCAGTGCGCGTGTCGATCAATTCGATCTGCCCTGAAGCCTGCTCAGGTGCCATGTAAACTGGTGTGCCGATGATTTCGCCATGCGTTGTACGCATCAGAGATGAATCCGTCAGTTGGCAATTTTGATCTAACTTAAGCGCCAACTCGCTCTCTTCCATTATCTTTGCTAGTCCCCAGTCAAGCACAACAACTTGACCGAAATTGTCGATCGCAATATTTTCTGGCTTCAGATCTCGGTGGATGACGCCCCGTGAGTGAGCGTAAGCGATGGCCTGACAGATGTCGAGAAAAACATTGAGCAATCGGTGGAGCGACAGTCCGTCTGCTTGACCCGCTTCGACTCGATCATGATGCTCTTCAATTGCGTTGGAGAGATTGCGTTGCCCAACAAAACGCATCGCGTAAAAAGGCTCTGACGTTCGCCGGTCGATACCGGAGATGTAAAGGGGAACGATGTTCGGATGTTCAAGTAAGCCCGTGATTTCGGCTTCACGCTGGAACCTGCCCCACGCTTGGGATGACTCCTTGGCAACCGAGTTAAGCTCCTTGATGACGACGGATCGGCCCAGTTTTTCATCGCGCGCGATCCAGACTTCACCAAGTCCACCGGTCGCCAGTTTGCGGATGCGTTGAAACCTGATGACGATCTCTTTGTAGTCGTCTTGAGATTTGGTGGGATCGTACTCGAAATGATCTGGATCTGAAATTGAAGCTGAATCCGTAATCAGCTCGGTTTGAGACATGCTCAGCTTTTCTTGAACTGCCCACGAAACCGTGTCGCTTAATCGAGCGCGAACGTCATCGGGAAGCGGTGTTTTGCTCTCCGCTTCATCGGCCGGTTTCAATCCTGACATCGACTCATTGATTTGTTTTGACAAAGCGGCGAACTTTCGCGACTCTTCGCTTTGGTCAACGCTGTCTTCAATTTGTTTTTCTTCTTCTGCCGACAATCGTTGCCGCATCGACTGCGAAATCAGTTCGCTTACTTTTTTGTCATCACTCATGATCCACCTCCCCTGCCCATTTCGCACTCACGCATTTTGCCAGCCCAAGTCGAGCGCGGTGCATTCGCACCCACATGTTCGAGGGCGTAATTGAAAGTTGTTCACATATTGAATCTGAGTCCATCTCTTCCATCACGCTCAAAACAAAAACATCAGCCTGCCCTTTGGGTATGCCTTTCAAGCATTCCTGGACGACCTCCGAAAGTTCACTCATCTCAAGATTCTTCTCTGGACTTGGCGACCACTTGAACGTGCCGGGCTTCCAGTTGCCTTGCTGATCAAACAGCACCGTCGATGGATCGAAGGCATCGTCGTCATCACTGAGACTGGCACCAGCGTGCTTTTTTCGTGCCCGGAAGTAGTCGATGATTTTCCGCTTCAGGATTGCAATCAGCCATCCGCGCACCGAGCCTTTGCCGGCGTACTGGCCGGAGTACTTAACCCCGGCCAACAGCGTTTCCTGAAGAACTTCTTCAGCCGCATTGGCATCCCGCATCCGCGAATAGGCATAGCCGTAAAGATAGTCGCCATATTCTTTGACCCAATTTTCAGGGTTCAAATCATGCATTAAAACAGCTCGCTTCAACTTTGGCTTACAACTGGCGACAGTCTGCATTGAATTGGATTTTGTAGGTAGGTGGTGCTAATAATTATGGTCGTGCATTTTAATTGAAGCAGCGATTGCCAGAAAGCGATACCAAAGAACGAAACGATAAATTCTCAAAAAAGCCAAACAGCTTCGCAACCTGGCCCGTCTGTTCACCCAATTTGCCAAAATTCAAAGACGCCAGGAAAGTGCGCAGTTTGTCGAGAAACTTGAGCAAGTGAGTTCCACCTTGCAGATCACTGATTCGGTAGCTACTCGATTAAGCGCCGACCGGAGGTATCAACCAGCGATTCATCCATCGAAGGACGATTGCATTTAAGCAAGGATTCTTTCCAAACACCGACGCCTACCGGCTAATCGTTAAACCAACAATAGTTGCCCCAGCGTCAAAGCGGCGATCAAGATAAACAGAATCCCCAGTCCTTTTTCAAGCACATGTTGCGGAACGCGGCTTGAAAATGCGGGGCCGATTTGTCCCCCGATGATTACCCCCGGGACGGTAAAGATCACGAAACTGAAGACCTCATAGAGAACTTCTGGGCCGCTGTTGATGAACTGAATCAGGTGCCCTGTCGCTGCAGCTAATGCCGTCAACGCCACTGCAAACACACTTGTCGCCACGGCTACCTTGCTGGGGATTTTGCATTGTTCGAGTAGATAATAGCTGTTAAGTTCACCCAGTCCTGTGGAAATCATTCCGGTAAAAAATCCCCCGACAGCAGCCACCAGCCGCCCAAACCACTTCCCGGAAACCTGATACTCGAACGTCTCGCCATCGGCAGAGGTCAGCGTAGTCATGCCCGATTTCGGTTTGCTATTCTTCAAATTCGCCTGTTCATTAAGCTGATCGGTTTGCTCATGCTGGGGAGAACGGAGCAAAAAGTATGCGATCGCCAACAGCCCTAGCCCGAGAATCCCTTTGAGAATATTGGGATCAAAACGGTTGGAAACGAAGCTGCCGACAAGTGCAAGCGGTATCGAGATGACCAACATGCTCAGAGCGATCTTGTAGTCGATCAACTTCTTCTTGCGATAGGCATACACGCCGCTGCTGAATCCAAAGACTTCTGTGATCAAGCCGATTCCAATGGCGACTTCAATCGGAACGCCCAACCACAGGTTAAGGATGGGAGCGAAAAACGTGGCTCCGCCGACTCCGGAACCCATTGCAACGGTTGCGATGCAAATCGCAATGGGAAACATGAACCAATATTCAAACGTCATCTAAGCTGCTCTCAGAGTCTAAGCGAAAAATGAAGGACAAGGCGTTTGCGGAGCGCATAGTCTCGTCTTCGTCCGTTAACAACGGGTCAGATTATCTTAATGGAAATTCCTTTGCCAAATTCTGACTTTAGGCTGACTTTAGATTAACAACTACCAATATTCTAACGCGACAATTTTCGAGAGCTAAGCACGCTCACACTGCCCGTTCGAGCGTTGCGTTCATTCGGCTGCAATCGGTGTATGGCTTTGGGCCCGGCTCATGGTCCGCCAAATTGTTAAGAGGCTGGTATCTGCTTAATAATCCGCACGCTGACGAGTCTGGACGGTCCATGGAATCGCAAAAAGGCCCGTTATTTCCAGTGTGACATTGGCCAATCCAAATACATCAGGTTTTTCTGACTAAATTTGCAAGGCAGGCCGCACTCGCTCGTCTCCCCCGCTGAGCCAATCAAAACACGAAAACGGGAAGAGCAGATGAGGACGAACTTGCCAGAAGAATCAAGTAACAAACCGGCAAAATCAGGTTGGTGGAAGCTTGGTATCTTTGCGATCGTGGTAGCTGCCGCTGCAATCTTGTACTCGCAGTTTGGGTCATACCTTTCGCTGGCGAGCCTCGCTGAACAGGAAACAGCGTTGAGGGAGTATCAAACTCAGCATCCTGTGCTGGTCTTTGGAATCGCTTTCCTGATCTACGTTGCAGTAACCGGAATGTCACTACCGGGTGCGGCTGCTTTGACATTAATGTATGGATGGTACTTTGGTTTCACCGAAGGGCTTTTCCTCGTCAGCTTTGCCTCGACCGCAGGAGCGACAATCGCCTTCTTGTTAAGCCGCTATTTGTTCCGCGATGCGATTATGAGTCGTTTTGGTGATCGGCTAGCAAAGTTTAACGAGTCTCTAGAGCAAGAAGGCCCGTTCTACCTGTTCACTTTGCGTTTGATTCCAGCAGCTCCGTTCTTCATCGTCAACGCGGTGATGGGCTTGACGCCTTTGAAGACACGTACGTTTTGGTGGGTGAGTCAACTTGGAATGCTTGCCGGCACGGCTGTGTTTGTTTACGCCGGATCAAGCGTCCCAAACTTGACGACACTTGCCGAAAAAGGCGTCAACGCAGCATTCTCTCCAACGCAAATGATGCAGCTCGTTGGAGCTTTCGTGCTTCTAGGTGTGTTTCCTTTGATCGCACGCTGGGCAATCAAATTTTGGAAGAAAGGCTCAGCAGCTGAGTCATCGACACGCCCCGAACTCAATGGCAAATTGCAATAATGAGTGTGGCACCCAAGACAAACCCGCGACCAAGCCAGACAATATCCAACCCCAAACCATCGACTCGCGTTAACGAACCGTTTGAACGAGCGAACAGATAAAACGAAAAACCAGGAGAACGAGATGTCAGAAACGATCGTACAACTGCAGCCCTTCGACGAACACAATCAAAAACTGGAATCCAATGTGCATCCGCCAAAATGGTCTAACCCGAAACCAAAATCGGAGTACCACTTGGTGGTCATTGGAGCGGGCACGGCGGGTTTAGTTACCGCCGCAGGTGCTGCCGGGCTTGGAGCGCGCGTTGCCTTGATCGAGCGTGAATTGATGGGCGGTGATTGTTTAAATGTCGGGTGCGTGCCATCCAAAGGCGTCATCGGAGCAGCCCGTGTCGCGGCAACCGTTCGCGAAGCAGCAACTTTCGGGGTCAATGTTCCAGAAGGAGCAGCAGTCGATTTTGACAAAGCCATGGCACGCATGCGAAAGAAGCGAGCTGATATCAGTCCAGCCGATTCGGCTCAGCGTTTTGCTGACCTCGGCATCGACGTCTTCTTCGGACAAGGCAGCTTCGAGGATGACAACACGGTTTCGGTTACGACGTCTTCGGGCGAAGTGACTCAGCTTAAATTCAAGAAAGCAGTCATCGCCTCGGGAGCCCGCGCGGCTGCTCCACCAATCAAAGGCATGGAGACGGTCGACTACCTGACCAACGAAAATCTGTTTTCGCTGACAGAGTTGCCCAAGCGTTTTGGCATCATCGGCAGCGGCCCGATCGGCAGCGAGATGGCTCAGTCGTTTGCACGCTTTGGAAGTGAAGTCTTCTTGTTCGAACGATCCGACCACATCCTGTCGCGCGAAGACTCTGATGCTGCAGCCGTTGTTCAAGAACAGTTTGTGAAAGACGGAGTCAACCTTGTCTTGAACGCAAAAGAAATGGAGCTTGCACCTTCGGGCGACCAGATCAGCGTCAAAGTCGAGCAAAACGGCGTGGCGAACGAGGTTGTCGTTGATCAGTTGCTGATCGCGGTTGGACGAGCACCAAACATCGACGGCTTGAACCTTGAGAAGGTCAATGTGAAGTATCACAAGAGAGGCGTCGAAGTAAACGACAACATGCAGACAACGAATCCGAAGATTTATGCTGCCGGCGACATTTGCTCAAAGTACCAGTTCACCCATGCCGCTGACTTTCAGGCTCGCATCGTGATTCAAAACGCTTTGTTTGCGGTTGGGCCGTTCGGGAAAAAGAAAGCCAGCGATCTGATCATCCCGTGGGCAACTTACACGTCACCCGAGATCGCCCACGTCGGTATGTACCCGGGCGACGCCAAGGAAGCGGGTGTTGAAATCGACACTTACGTTCAGCAGTTGGAGCACGTCGATCGGGCAATTCTCGAAGGCACTGATGAGGGCTTCGTCAAAATTCACACGAAGAAGGGAACCGACAAGATCGTGGGAGCAACCATCGTTGCCGAAAACGCAGGTGACATGATTTCGGAGATCACGGTGGCGATGAAGAACAAAGTCGGCTTGTCTGGAATCGGTGCGACGATCCACCCTTACCCAACTCAAGCCGAAGCGATTCGCAAACTTGGCGATCAGTACAGCAAGACCAAGCTGACACCGTTCAGTGCCAAGGTTCTCAAGTTTTTGATGAAACTGAACGTTGGCGGGTAATAGCAAACATCGTGAGTCCGTGTGGCAGCAAAGAAGACTGACATGAAGACGAATAGGTTGATAGGTAAGGGTTGGTTCGCAGCAGCGAGTTTTGGCATACTTGTCATCGCGCTGACCGGTTGTGCCAAGAAAGCTAATCATGAAACGCAGGAAGGGAAAACGGGCGCACAGTCGTCGACAGAGGATCAAGCCGATACTCACTCGACCGCCGAGCATCTTCCGTCAATAAGTCAGGGATATGCGAAAGCCGTGTCGCCGAATTTACTCGAGTGTGATGTTGCAGGGTGGCGCGTCACGGCTCAGGGGAAGATCACTTCGACGGATGGCAAAACTTGGACAGTCCCTAGCGAAGTCAACTATCTCAAGGGGCCCAAGGCAGTTGACTTGTACAACGAATGTAATGAAGTCACCTTGTCGTCCGCAGCCGCATTAGACCTTTCAGCGGCTCCAGTTGAAATAATTGATGAGGACGGAGAGACAATCACGGCCTACTTCTTCGCCGACAACTACGCCGAACTGTACATCAATGGCCATTTGGTTGCGGTCGATCCTGTTCCATATTGGCCGTTCAATACTTCGATGGTGCGTTTCAAAGTGAAACGTCCGTTCACGATTGCCGCTCGTCTGGTGGATTGGGAAGAGAATCTGGGGCTCGGCTCTGAAGTCATGCATGGCGTTCCGTTCCATACCGGAGATGGAGGATTCGTTGCGGTTTTCAAAAACGAAGCCGGTGAAACCATCGCCAAAACAGACGATACTTGGCGAACTCAAGTCTTTTACATGTCACCGATCGCCGACCCGTCCAGGATTGAAGTCAACGGGCGGAGCCGAAACTCTGATGCTTGCGAAGCTCCTTCGAAAGAGAACGCGGAGAAAGCTTATGAAGAGTTCGCAGAAGCTTCGAGGTCGACTGCCATCGACTCTCGAAACGGTAT
>CAYUNP010000136.1:0-15040 GCA_964446085.1 uncultured Pirellulaceae bacterium | reverse complement strand
GTTGAACGGTATTGTGTTTGAGCGTGGTAACGTCAACGATCACTGAGCCACCGGAGTGATCTGTGCTTTTAAAAAACGCGTCGCCGGCGACTTCGCGTGCAATGTAAAGTTGTCACGCGTTTTTGGGTTTGCCGTTTCGGTTATACCTGATTCCCATTTCGACAGATACTGTTCGCAAGGGAAGAACAAGGAGTAGCATCACCAAAGAAGACATGCCAAATGCCAACCGAATGCTGGGAAAAACAACGGCAGCAACCAGCATTCCTACACACAAAACCACCGCGTACAGCGTGTGGCGATGCATTTGATTCAGTTCCGTTCGTTCAAGATGATCTGCACGATCAGAGTTCGGCATAAAATCGTCACCGAGAGACAATGATTCTGAGAAACGTGTTGCGGTGGTTCTGAATTGCGATGCAGTTGATTCGACAGTACGATCTACCGCGAGAACCATTGCCAGCATTGTAGTCAAGCAGAGCAAAACTCCGCTTGCCAATCGGCTATCATGTTTCCTGGCTGCCATCGCTGATTAAAATCGCAAGAGACCATGACTGATATCGTCGATTCGAAAACTCGTTCCCGCATGATGTCGGGAATTGGAGTGGCGAATACCAAGCCGGAAATCACCGTCCGCAAACTCCTGTTTGCCCAGGGGTTTCGTTACAGACTGCATCGCAAGGACTTGCCGGGAAAACCGGATTTGGTGCTTCCCAGGCATGAGGTCGCTGTTTTTGTGCACGGGTGTTTTTGGCACTGTCACGAATGTCATCTGTTCAAGTGGCCAAAGTCCAATGCCGCGTTTTGGAAAAAGAAGATTCTCGGTAACCGGGAACGCGACGCTCGAAACGTCAAGGAACTTCGTGCGCTCGGTTGGCATGTGATGACGGTTTGGGAATGCGGTGTACGAAATCGCAGTGAGACACAGTTGGAGACGCTTGGCGCGAAGATGGCTCGCTGGATCGAAGCCGAGAGTTCCCGTTGTCGATCAAAGCAGTTCAGCCAGGGAGAGCGCTACTAGCCACCGGTGTGGAGACGCCACGAACCGACGGCTAGCGCCTCGTCGCTCACAAAACCAGAGGAAGCGAAACTGTGATCGCTGCGACCAATCGAGAAACTGCCCGCTCATGCGGACCAACTGGAGAGGGACTCACCGAGATTGCAACACCTTCGATCAATTCCCAGTCGCCTTCCCAGTTTCGGGAATCTTCACGCGTGTACTGTGGGATGTACTTTTTTGCTGTCGGCATGAAACACCGATTTTGTCTGGATCAATTGCGATTTGCACCGTCCGAAGTACACCGCTGGATCCGCTTAAATCAAAAACGAACGATTCCTAATCTTCAAACAACGGCGTCGAGAGATAGCGTTCTCCAAGGCTACAGGCGATCGTAACAATTCGCTTGCCTTGAAATTCAGGGCGAGCGGCGATCTGGGCTGCGGCGCACAAGTTGGCTCCGCTGCTGATTCCAGCGACGATGCCTTCTTCCTTGGCCAGTCGTTTGCCCCACTCAAAAGCTTCTTCGTTATCAACGGTGATCGTTCCGTCGAGCAACGATGTGTCAAGGTTTTTGGGAACGAATCCGGCGCCGATGCCCTGGATCTTGTGAGGTCCCGGTGAGCCACCGCCGATGACGGGTGAGCCCGTTGGCTCGACTGCGAAAGCCTTGAAGTTCGGATTCATCTTTTTCAGATACCGGGCCGTACCGGTAATCGTTCCGCCAGTTCCAACTCCTGCCACAATAGCATCGATGTTGTGTCCGCTGTCTTCCCAGATTTCAGGACCTGTCGTGGCTTCGTGGATTGCCGGGTTAGCCGGGTTTTCAAACTGCTGTGGCATCCAGGCTTTCTCGTCGGCGGCAACCAGTTCCTCAGCTTTGCGAATCGCGCCGGGGATGCCTTCACTGGCCGGAGTCAGCACAAGGTTGGCACCCATCGCTTTAAGCAACGCACGTCGCTCGATCGACATTGACTCCGGCATCGTTAGCGTGAGCTTGTATCCTTTGGCGGCACAGACGAATGCCAGGGCGATTCCGGTATTGCCACTGGTCGGTTCGATAACGTGAGTGTCGGACTTGATCGTGCCGTCGGCTTCACCAGCGTTGATCATGGCGGCACCAAGTCGATCCTTGACGCTGTTGAGCGGTTGGAAGTATTCACATTTTGCAAAAACTGTCGCGTGTTCGGCGGGGATCAGGCGGTTAATCCTGATCATTGGCGTATTGCCGATGGCAGCAACCGCGTTATCGAAAGTTTGGCCTCGAGGCATCAAAGTTCTCCGAGAGAGTGTATTCTGGAGAGCAGATTCTAGTTGATTTTTACTGAATCTGAAATGCAGCGCCGCCGATGCGAGTTTGTGCAATTGCTCGAAAAGAACGGATTGAGAAATGGCTGAATCCAAAAATCCCTATGAGTCGCCTGAGAATTCAGAGCTTGCGACGAAGGGTCCTGTGGCAGACCTTCAGTACCAGTTTGACGCACGTTTCATGCTTAGCTTGATCATGGCGACAGCGCTTCTGGGTGGTTTGGACTATGCAGCATTGGAGGTCGGATTTTTCGTAGTCTTCGGACCTCCCATTCTGTTCTTTTGCATTGCCTTTTGGTCGATTATGGCGGGAACACGCAGTGGGACGATGGAAATCGGCTATCGAATTATGTTGGGTGTTTTCGGCGGCGTCCTGGCTGCGCCCTGTTTTGAACTGCTATTGGTGTTTACCTGTACTCCAGTGGCAGAGTTTTCCGGAGCTCATTTTGATATTCACGGAGGCGGAATTTTCGGATCAATCCAGCAGAAAATCATATTCTCCTTGATCACTGCTGGCTTTATCGGGGGCGTCGGATTTCTGTGCTACTGGTTGCTGTACCTGGCGCCACGAATGTTTGCGGCGTCACAAAAGTTCAGGACGACTGGCAGCCGGGAAAGTTAGTTCGATCCCAGGCTGCTTCGGATCTGCACAAATTTTCCTGCCGCAACGGCAACGTCCTGCGTCAGATAGCCTTGAAACTGGCTGAGGTATTTGTCATCGCCCGATTGAATCAACAAGTGTTGCCACTGCTTGGGCAATTTGCTCTCACTCTGAAACAGTCCGAACGGAAACTGGCTTTTTTCTTTTTTGAGTTGCTGTTCAAACTCCAGCCAGGCTTTCCGCAGTCCCTGTTCGGCGCGGACAAATTCAACCGCTAACTGTTGGCTGGGTTGATCGTGCTCGAGGTACAGCGGGACGACAAATGAGCGACCGATTTCGAAGGGTTCGTTCCACAGCCCGACACGGCGTTTTCCCGAGGCCCGACATTCGACCTTCAGGACTCCATTCCGCCAGGATTGGGGGACGCGGTAGGCGAGTACCAGATCGCGGCCGCCCTCAAGGGTGTCTCTTTTGGATCCGTGAAATCGAAAGAAGGCACCGGTGCCCCGATCGATCGTTCCACTGGCGACGAGGACTTCGTGTTGAGGAATTTCCTGAAAGCTCTTGCGCAGAGAACTGTTGCTTCCGATATCAGATGATAGAGTTCCGACAATAGCGTCCAGCGGCGTCGCATTGATGTTGGCGTTAAGCTTTGCGTTTCGACTGTCGTTTTTTTCGACCTGAAACAGTCCTTCGACGTCAGAAACGGTTTGCGTTTTCGGTCCGTAGTCAAGCAAAGGGTAGACGCCGCGATTCCAGCTGACATCGAAACGGAACTCTTCTACATCGTTTCGAAAGTTCGAGTCAATCACGGTCGAGATTGGCAGCAGGAATTCAATCGTTTTGGTGGTGGTCGTCGGTGAAGGTAGAACTTCTCGAACGCCAACCAGAGCTGGCACATCGAATTCGATGGATTTCTCTTGAGCGATGGTGACCGGAATGGCAAACAGGGAAGTGAAAACAACGAAGACACACAATCGGATTGCGGGAAACATCTGGACTCCTTTTCAGGGCGATTCGCGCGGCCAATCCATCAGCCTTTCGGTGCTCTCCTTCATGGAGAGTCAATAAGTTAAGGTGGCTTGATGAAATGTCGCAGCCACATTTGAGGAACTACGAACGATTGGCAGAGACGTTCTCGCTGGAGCTGGTTTTTGTAAAAACTACAGAGATTATTTGTTGGGTAGGGTTTTATGCATGCGAAATTAGTGCCTTGCTGTTGGAACCCCAGGAGTTGGGGCTTAGGGGACGCATTTGAGAGCCGGAGGCTCGGCATGTGTTAGCCTGTCACTTTAGTGGCAGGTAGTCCTGAAGGGACGGCAGATGTTTTCTCGGTTTGCTGCATTCAAAATTGTGGCTGCGGCGTCTCGCCGCAGTATTGGCTCAAACAACTGCGACGAGACGCCGCAGCCACGGTTTTAAATCACTCAAGCCCGATTTGCAAAACTCGCGCAAAAGAAATTGGCCCACTTCGTGAAGCCAGATGAAGGCGGACTACTGCTGTGATTCAAACTCGTTCACCAACGCCGAAACTGAACTCGTGGAACTCCCGTAGCTTACGATTCTTATGTCGAGATCGTGGCTGCGGAACAGGTCGAGTGACCTTTTGATGGCGTCAATGATCCAGTCCATTCGGTTTCCAAAGGCTCCGCCTCCGAGTAACGTCAGGAACAAGCGGTTGTTACCCGTTTGTTTGGCGTTTTGCACCGCTGCATGCAACGTTGCTTCGTAGGCAGATTCCAACACCAGTTTTGCAAACGGTTTCCAGAGTGTTGCCGGTTGTCTGGAGTAAGCTACGGGAAGCGCTGAGCAAAAAGCTTGAGAAACTTGATGATTTGCTTCGCCAATCGTTACATCGGCACTGGATTGAATTCCGATTCGCAGTTTGTTTCTCAGTTGATCAATTTCCGGGTCACTCGCGGAATCGAGGTGACTTGAGATTTGTTTCAACCCACTCCTGGTGGCCAAAGCGTAACCATTTTGCATTTTCCACAGTGAGTGATCACGATTGCCAAGTGCGATTCCGATGTCCGCCAGACAATCGATTTGATGATGCGCGCTCTGTCCGCGTTGATCGCCGATTTTCACGAAGTAGTTTCGGTAAATGGTTGCCGCTCCACAGGCGATCGCGCAAGCCGGTCCCTGAGTCATATCACCTTCGTAGATGTCGACTCCACGTTCGGGTGTCACTTGAGGACCGACCATTTCCAATAAATTAAACTGGGAAGCGACCTGAAACATCGCCCCTGCATTTTCAGGAGCGACGTGCAACACACGCACGTCGCCAACCACTTCCCGTAATTTTATCTGGGTAGAGTGACTCGATGTTTGATTCGTGTTGGCTCTCAATTCCAGGAGGTTCGGCGTCGTAAGGACTCCGTGTCGCATGCGCTGTCCGTTGACCTGTGAAACGAGGTACTCCCCGTTTAGCAAAAGCATACTGCGAACTTGTTCCGGATTCTCTTCGCGGAAGCCGGTCAGTTTTTCAAACCACATTGACGTTCCCTAACGCTGTTGCAACTTTTGTGACGATTGGCTGTTATCTGTTCGAATCGGTTCATGAAGGCGGACCGCCAATGGAGCGGTAGGGCGCGTAGTTGTAATATTTGGGCGTTGAGTCGATTCGTACATGCAGCCAGGCCACTCCGCCGCCAGCAGTGCTGAGCCAAATTGGTTCGTCGTTGATCATTGAACGGACGGTCTGGCCGATGACTTGCCACAGCGAATCAATTTGCGATTTTGGAGCGCTGCGAATGAACGATGCGAAGTGACCGTAAACATCGTTTTTCGTTTGAGGAGTTGGTACGATCATGTTGGCGTCGCCTCGCAAATTGGCAAACGTGATCACGTCTTTGCCTTTTCCTTCTCGAAACTTTTTGGCGAAAGTGATTTTGTCCGTCTTGCGTTTGCAGAAAAACGGTGAGTTCACCAGCACGAATTCGAACGGGTCGTCAGCAGTGTTCGTTGTCAACGCAGGAGTTTCCCAACGGAATCCATCGAAGGACGAACTGGCGAGCCATTCAGTACAAATCGATCTGAAAGACTCATCGCTTTCCCACCCGTTGAGCACTGCTCTAAAGGACATCGGTGTGGTGTCGACGGTGATGCGATGACGCGTAAGCTGGCTCTGGTTTTCTTCAGTCGTCAACTCGAACATGCTACTCCAGAATTTCCAGTAACTTGATAACCCCGGTTTGTTTGTGGTGTTCTGCTTCTTCTCGAACGGTTCGGTTTCGTTTGAGGCTACGAGCATTGAGCAACGGTGGATAGGCAGTCAGAAATTTCTTGACGATTCCAACTTCTCCCAGGATTGCAGCAGTGAACACGTCGTGGCGGGCTCCGTTGGCGAGTAGCAGTTCAACTTTCTCGGGAACAAGATGCTCGGCGGCACAGTAAAGAGCGGATTCGGCTGAGGCGGCCAGGTTAGGATCGGCGCCCGATTCAAGAAGAACTTTCATGATCTCGATCGAACCCTCCCATGTTGCCAATACGATCGGCGGGGTGAGTCCTTTGTTTTCCTCGTAACCGATTGCGTTGACGTCGGCTCCGAATCGGATCAGTTGTTCAGCGATTTCAACCCGGGAGTTAACCGCCGCATTGTGAAGGGCCGTGTTTGTAAAATGGATATCGCATTGAGCCTTGGGTTGCCAGGCGATGCCGCAGTAGCGCTCCTGGACGAGCGAGGGAGTTTCTTTCAGGAGCGATTCAACGGTTGAGGCATCGTTGTCCTCAATGGCTTTCCAGAATTCAGGTATCGGATCGGACATGTTTTACTCTCTGGCGTGGTGGAAGATGGCAGAGACTTCCAGCTTTGTCCACAGTCAGAAAGCCAATGGCTCCGGTGACAGAACGCGGCTGGACGCTACGTATAGTAGATCAGCAAAAATGCGCCGAGTAAAACTGCTGCCCAAAAGGCCATCGTGCTGGTTGCCCATGGCCGCCCAAGAACGCCGCGTTCGCTAAAGAATTTGCCCATTGTGGCAATCAAAAAACCGATTCCCCCAACGGCTGCTGAACGCCAGGCTCCGTCGAAGGCTCGGTAGAGCTTGCCAAGCCCTTCGAGTCCGGTCGGAATGAAGCGGCGGTAGATCCAGTCGGTGTCGAGGTTGGTTGCACGTTCTTCGGCCGGATAAAGTTTTGTCTTCATCAGGAAGACGAATGCGAGCACAGCGAACATGAGTAACTGCAACTGCATCACGACATGCGGGGCGGTGTATGGTTTATACGGTTCGGCATGTCCGTTGTGATCCATCATTGGCTTCGACGGAAGCAAGGCGTAAAGATGCCAGTAGAAAATTCCCAAGCCGATACAAAGTGCTGCCGCCATGCCCATCGCGATCAACATGTTGAGCGGAGCTTCTTTGACACGTTTACCACTGTCGTGAGCGAAGAAGGCGAAGAAAGGAATCTTGATCCCGGAGTGTTCCATCACACCCGCCGATGCGATCAACAGGACGATCCACACCCAGAACATGTGTTCTTCGCCGGCTGCCGAAATGATCATCGACTTACTGACAAAGCCTGAGAGTAACGGGAATCCGGAGATCGATCCGGCGCCGATCAAACAGAACCCGGTCGTCCATGGCATTGATTTATGCAGTCCGCCGAGCTCAGTTGCTTTCGTCGTGCCGACTCGATAAAGCACCGCACCCATCGACATGAACAACAGTGCTTTGTAGATGATGTGGCAAAACGCGTGCGCGGCTGCGCCGTTGATCGCCAGGTCCGAGCCAATACCCACGCCAACGACCATAAAGCCCAGTTGATTGTTGAGGCTGTATGCCAATACGCGGCGAAGATCGTTCTCGATGACGGCAAACACGATCGGGAACAGCGTCATCGCGCAGCCAATGTAAATCAGTTCCTGCGTTCCCGCGAAACCACGAGCCAGTGCATAGATCGCCAGTTTGGTCGTGAAAGCACTGAGGAAAACGGTTCCGGTAACGGAAGCTTCCGGATAGGCGTCCTGTAACCAGTTGTGCAGTAGCGGAAACGCGGCCTTGATACCGAAAGCCAACAGGATCAACTGGGCGCCGTGGCTCAGCGAAAATAGTGAATTGCCTTCGTTGCCAAACAGGTCGAAAGTCAAACTTCCGTGAGTTGAGTATTCCATGATCGCACCGGAAAGCAGCAGCACGCCGGAGATAACCTGAATGATCAGGTATCGCATTCCTGACTTGTAGGCTCCCCTGCCCTGCCCTGCCCAGACGAGAACAACGCTTGAAACGGCTGTCAGTTCCCAGAACACAAACAGAGTTACCAGGTCGCCAGCGCATGCCGCAGCGATGGCTCCACCTGCGTAGATCATTGCGGCGACGTGCTGTTTCACATCATCAACATGCAGCGCGTAAACCGACGCCATGACCGCAGCGATATGGAAGATGACGCCAAAGATCTGACTGAGGTGGTCAATGCGAACCATGTTCAGCGAGTTGCCGAAGAGTTCGATGTTGCCCCAGTTTCCCGTTGGTGTGAAGCAGAAAAGTGTGAAGCTGATCGTTGAGAGGATCAGTGCGCCGATCGCTGGCGCTTTCTTGCTGATCTTCGCCAGGACTGGCAGCAGGAGTGCTCCCAGCATCATGATGGTGCCGGGCGGTAGATGTTTGAGACTATCCATCATAATAGTCCTCGTCTCGCTTGATGATCAGTCGCAAACCCATGCCCAGAAAGACCACGACCACAAAGGCCACGAATCCAAAGATGGCCTGGAAGCCCATGAATTCTTCATACTTTGGGAAATGCGGATGGTGGTTTTCGTAAGTGAACTCAGCCAGGACAAGCCCGATGCAGACGACGATCAAGCCGATGATCATCAGGCGGATGTTGGCTGGCTTTTCGAACCAGGATTGGTCGCCGGACTCTGAGTGTTTGTTTTTGTCAGTGTTCACAGGCAGGCCTCCCTCTGCGCAGTGTTGACTCCCCTGTCGCCGAAACGTTTGGGGGCGATTTCGTGTTTGGTAAAGAAGCGTTGGCTTGGTAGGGCGCTTCTGCAGGGGGTGTTGTGCGGATGCCAGCGGCTAGCGCCTTGCCGCTCAGGTTTCTCGGGCAGAGAGATGCCTGGTTTTCGTGACGTTCTTTGGTGGTTCATTGCGTCACCTCCGTTGCGACTTCGGTGATCGGCAGAAGCACGTCATAGATCGCATCTGCGAAGAAGAACAGTAACACACTGCCGACGGCGGTAATGCACAGCGGCACGACACACATCATGGGTCCTTCTTTGAACGCTTGTGGTTGTTCGTCTTTGGGGGTCATGAACGCAAGGATTGGAATCGGCACAAGGTAGGCGATGTTCAACAGCGAACTGATCATCAGCGCCGCCAACAGAAACAACATTCCCCGATCGGCGGCCCCCACTGCCAGCAGCCACTTACTCCAGGCACCACCGCCCGGTGGCAAGCCAATGATGCTGATGCTGGCCAGCAAGAAAGCTCCAAACGTGAACGGCATCGCGCGGCCGAGCCCTCGCATGTCGCTGATGTTTGCTTTGTGGGCCCCGACGTAGATGGCTCCGGCACAGAAAAACAAAGTGATCTTTCCGACTGCGTGCATGGCGATATGCATGCCGCTGCCGACAATGCTTCCAGAGGTGGCGATCGCGGCGCCGAGTGTGATGTAGGCTAATTGACTAACGGTTGAATACGCCAGTCGCGCCTTCAAATTGTCCTTCGTCATGGCAACCAGCGAACTGATCAGGATGGATGCTCCTGCGACGTAGCACAGCCATTCGCTGATTCCGGATTCACGCACCAGGTCAAAGCCGAAAATGTAGACGACAATCTTGAGGACGCTGAACACGCCGACTTTCACAACCGCAACGGCATGAAGCAGAGCACTCACAGGAGTTGGTGCGACCATCGCTGCAGGAAGCCAACGATGAAACGGCATCAATGCGGCTTTGCCAATTCCGTAGGCGAAGAGCCCCAGTAAAACGGACAAGCCAAGAGTCTCAATTTTCCCACCGCGATACGGCAGGCTCAGAATGCCTCCCGGAGTGAAGTCCAGTGTTCCAGCCAGGTGCCATGTCCAAACAATGGCCAACATGAAAAACGCAATCGAAGTTGAAAGCAAAATTCCAATGTAAACGCGTCCGCCAGCTTTGGCTTTTTCGTCGCCGTGGTGCGTGACCAGCGGATAGGTCGAAATCGTCATGACTTCGTAAGCCACGAACAGTGTAAACAGGTTTCCAGCAAACGCCGCAGCGAGGGCAGCGAAAATGGCGATGCCAAAACATGCAAAGAATCGTGTCTGATTGATTTCGTGATGGCCTCGCATGTAGCCAATCGCGTAAATCGTTGTCAGGATCCAGAGGCCCGATGCGATCAGCGCGAACAACATCCCCAGCGGTTCGACGGTGAACGAAATCGAAAAACCGGGCAGCATTTCGCCAAGTGCAACGGATGGTCGCTGGCCGGCGAACACGTGGCTGGCCAACATGCAGTTGACGGTGAAGGTGGTGATCGAAACCGCGATCGAACCGGCTTCGCGTACGTTGGGAGCTTTGCCAAAGATCGCAACCCAAATGGCGGCAACGAGCGGCAAGCCCATCGCGATCCAGATTAACTGTTCGGGATTCATTGTCCGCCTCCCGAAAACAGAAACTCAGCCGCACTCATCGCCTGGTCAATCGACCACTGAGTCCAGATGCCAAAAACGACGGTAGCCCCAATCACAACGTAGAGCGGAATCAGCATCGACAGTGGAGCTTCACTGGCTTTGGCCGCAGAATCCGATGGCTCAGAAAAATACAGCGCTTCCACAACTCGCCAGACATAAACCAGGGCCAACAACGAACTGGCCAACATCATGGCGGCGACTTGCCAACGACCTGCTTCGAAAGAACTCGTGAGCAACATCCACTTGCTGATAAAACCGGCAGTCAATGGTACGCCGATCAACCCAAGGCCCCCGATCGCAAACGCGAGCGAAGTCCAGGGCATCGTTCTTGAGGCTCCGCGGAGATCATCCAGCTTGACCGACCCGAGACGCAGTGCAAAACAGCCCATCGCCATGAACAGTCCGCCCTTGATCAATGCGTGATTGAACATGTGTATGATCGAGCCCGCCAATCCTCCAACGCTGACCAGGCCGATACCCAAAAGCATGTATCCGATTTGGCCGATGCTGGAATAGGCCAACAGCCGTTTCACGTTGTCCTGGTAAATTGCTGCCGTCGACGCGATGAAGATTCCGATCAGCGCCATCGATAGCATCGCGTTGTCCAGCGGCAGCGATTCAAAGGCAAACTTTGGAGTGAAGATTCCAAAGATCAAACGAATGAAAGCGTAAACAGAAACTTTGGTTGCCGTGGCGGCAATGAAAGCCGTCACGACCGACGGAGCGTAGGTGTAAGCGTTTGGCAGCCATGTGTGCAGTGGAAAGACCGCCATCTTGATAAACAGGCCAACAGTCATAAATGCAAACGCGACCAGAATCGTTCGACCTCCGGATTCGATGTCCAGTCGTCCGGCGATGTCGGCCATGTTGAGTGTGCCCGTCATCTGATAAAGCAAACCGATGCCGATCAGAACAAAGGTGGCTCCGATCGTGCCGAGGATCAGATACTGCAGCGCCGCCAACGGTGCCCGGCGAGTCTTGCCCAGGCTGATCAACGCGTAGGATGAAAGCGAACTGATCTCAAGAAACACAAACACGTTGAACAGGTCGCCAGTGATACACATGCCCATCAGGCCCGTCATGCACAGCAGATACGTTGCGTAAAACAGATAGTGTTTCGAATGGGGGATTTCTTCGTCGATCGATGCTTTACCATAGCTCAGCACGATCGCACCGAGCGCGGAGACGAACATCAGCACGAATCCGCTCAACCCATCAACGACATACTCGATTCCGTAGGGTGGCTGCCAGTTTCCGATGTCGTAACGGATCGGACCGGAGTGATTGACCTGGATCAGGCAGGCCAGCGAAATCGCGAACGTACACCAGGTGACGATTAAAGCCAGGGCGTACGTTAGCTGTCGTCCGCCAAGGAGCACGCAAAGCGGCGCTGTCACCAACGGCAGAACGATCATCAGGATCGGAAGTTGAGAAACGAAGTCGATCACGCGGTCCGATCCATTTCCAGAATTTCGTCTTCTTCGATCGTTCCGTAGTCTTCGCGAATGCGAATCGTGAGGGCCAGAGCCAGTGCCGTTGTGGCGACTCCGACCACAATCGCCGTCAGCATCAGGACGCTTGGCAGTGGATTCGAATAGATGGCTTCGGCAGCATGCGATGCAGTTTCGGCATGGTCATGAGCCGTGTCTTCAAAGCTGACCAGCTGAACCGGATTGTGAGTCAGGATTTCGGGGCTGGATGCGTCCGCAATCGAATCAATGTTCAGATTGACAGCCGCGTGGTCTCCTTCGTGGCCATGTCCATGGCTGTCGTGACCGTGCCCATCGCTCATTGGCATGATTGGCGCGGTTCCGCCTTTGACTTTACCCATCGTCACGTACAGCAAAACGACGGATGTCTGAAAGATGTTCAGTCCAATGATCGTTTTGATCAGGTTGCCGCGGGCGATGACCATGTAGAACCCGGTCATCATCAAAAAGATCACGACCCAGTAGTTGTACAGGCCAAGGCCCTGTTCGAGTGAAAATTGTGCAATCATCCTTCCACCGGTTCCCTTCCAGCAAATGCATAAAAGATCATTGTCATGACTGCGGTGACGGTAATGCCAACGCCCAACTCCACCAGAAAAATTCCAAGATGCTGGCCCGAGAGTGGTCCCAGCCAACTAATGTTGTGATTGAGCGCTTCGTAGTCGAGGAAGTTGCTCTGCACATTTGCACCGCCCTCGCCTGCTTGCGGGATCAGCATCGTTGCAACACCAGTGCCTGCGTAAAGTAGTAGCCCGAGTGCGATCAGTTTTTCAATGACCTTGACCGGGGCAACACGTTGAATCGCTGGCAGGCCAAACACGAGACCGTAAAGAATGAAGGCAGAAGCGAAGATGACTCCGGCCTGAAAGCCTCCACCGGGACCGAAGTCGCCATGGAACTGAACGTAAAGTGCGAACAGCAAGATGTAAGGGATGATGATCTTGGTGAGCACGCGAATGATCGGAAAGGAAATCATGCGATTGCCTCCCGGTCACAGCGACCTGGCGATGAATCGTTTAACGGCAAGCCGAAGGCGACTGCGTTTTGGAGATGATGCTTTTGCAGATCATGCATTATGTCTTCACCTCCTGATCTCCGTTCTTCCGCAAGATCAACAGCACAGCGATCCCCGCCGTAAAAATCACAGCAGTTTCGCCGAGCGTATCGTAGGCTCGATAGCTGGCCAAAACCGATGTGACAACATTGGGCAATCCGTGCATGTCATGTTCGGATTTTTCGACGAAGGACGGATTGGGATAGGTTTGAATCGGCGCCTCGGCGGATCCGTAATAGGGCATGTCCAGCGTGCCATAGACCAGCGCCGCTCCTGTGATGCCAACCACGATCAGAGGAACGATCGAGATTTTGGTGGGCTTTTCGGTTTTCCCGGTAAGTGCCAATGTGCCCAGCATCAGGAAAGTCGATATCCCTGCTCCCACGGCGGCTTCCGTGAAGGCAACATCAGGCGCATCGAGAATCAGCATCCAGCTCGCGCCAAGAAAGCTGAAGATTCCCATAAACATCACCGCCGCCCACAAGTCACGAATCCGCGCAACAGCGACCGCGGTCACGGCGAGGAGTGCAAGGATGGGGATGACGATGAAAATCATAATGACGTGTTCAGGGACGAGTTCCGTGTTGAGGACTGATCAAAGTGTTAACTGCTGGACTCTCTGTTTGATTCGTAAGTGTTAATTTCAAGGACGGGTTCGACTCCCTGTGACAATGCCGATCGCGCCAAAGCATGGCAGGAACTTGGGCTACTGACCATCAGGAAGAACAGAATCATCAACAACTTTGCCAGAATGAAACCGCTGTTAATCTGGAAACAAAGTCCGACAAGGATCAAGCCGGCTCCCAGGGTGTCGGTGACACCGCCGCCGTGGAGTCGGGAATAGAACTCGGGCATCCGAACGATGCCGATGCCACCGACGATCGCGAAGAAAGAGCCACTGATCAAAAAGATCCATGAGATGATGTCGAGAGCCAAAGTCATGACGTGGCTCCTTTGCGTTCGTTTTCTGATTCGCCGAAGTAACCCAGTTGGGAAAATCGCAGCAACGCGACCATGCCGATGAAGTTCATCAAACTATAAAGCAATGCGACATCAATAAAATCCTGCCGACCGGTCAGGAAACTGACGACGCAAATTAGAAGCACTGTCTTGGTGCCGAACATGTTCAACGCCAATACGCGATCGAAGACGGTTGGTCCCAGCATGGCGCGAATCAGTGCCAGAGTCATCGTGACCAGAATCGCCAGCGAGCACGCGACGTACCCGTATTCCATGAATCCGTAATCATTGGATCCTAAAATCAGAATTCCTGTTTCCATCACTCGGCGGCCTCGTCACTACTGCTGGAGGTACCTTCGAGGCGACAGATTCGCCGGCCCATTTCGCCAGAGAGATCTTCTTCGGCGCCTTCGAAAGAGAGCGCGTGCACGAGGATGCGATCGCCATCCATTTTTACCGAGACGGTTCCCGGAGTCAGCGTAATCGAATTGGCAAGGATGACTCGGCCAAGTTCCGATTGCTGATGAGCACCGATTTCGATCATGTTTCGCTTCAGATTCATCTCCGGCGACAGGATCGTTTTGGTGACTTCGATATTGGAGTCCCAGATCTCTTTGGTCAGCCAGGGGACGTAAAGCAAGGGCCGCAAACCAAGTTCAGCCGGAGCGCCTTCTTCGTCAACAATCCCCATTCGCCGCGAGATCCACATGCAGAGCAGCACCGAAAGACCGCCAATGACAAGCAAATGTGGCTCGGTATGTCCGGACCATAGAAACCAAACCGCCAGCAAGGCGAGACCAAGCGTTAGTGTGTATTTCATGGGACGAATATTGGAGCGGTCTGCGAAACCGCCCAGTATATCGCTGAGCACTAAAATTCAATAGCCGAGGTACAATCCATTGGTTCAGCTTACCCAACTTCCTACCTGACGTTGCGAATCAAGCACAGGTTCAGAATTTCGTCTCACTGGATACAGATTAGCGATCTGAACTTTGTTTGGCTGCATCGACGGCTCGTTG
>CAYUNP010000135.1:0-15072 GCA_964446085.1 uncultured Pirellulaceae bacterium | reverse complement strand
CTCGCTGTTCCGCTCGCTCACGCGTCATGATTGCGATTCGCTGTTCCGTCTTTGGGCGGTTACTGCTTTGTTGCTTCCAGGTCGGTGAGCGGATCATTCGAAAACGCCTCGAATTTCTCTTCGACGATTTCAGGCTTCACGATCCCGTCAAAGAACTCGATTCGATAACGAAGTTGAAGCGAGCCACCATTCCTGACCTGATGAGCACCGGCGCCCTTTTCTCCGTCAAGGAAATAATGCAAGCCGAAAGGATTCGCTGCGATCAGTCCGTATTCGCGAGCATGCCAGGTTGTGGGGTGTCTCAGATTGGTGGGATGATCGTAGATCGCGATACTGACGGGCTTGCCCTCGATCGTTCCCCAATACAGCATCCATTTCGCTGGCTTGCCCCAAACTTCCTTGCCGGTTTGGCCTTCGCTGTTGATGGCCTTGCCGAAAACTTCTTTGACTCCAGCCTCAGGGTTTGCTTCCAGTCGCAAGTCAGGATGTGTGCGGATGGCGAACAGTCCTTCTTTGGTGTCTTCAAATTCAATGTCGCCATGGGTTGCCCGATAGTTGACCAGGCAATGGATCCAGCGACTTTTCTGATCGCCACCAAACCAATAAGTCGTTTGATCGGTCAGCAGGGTCTGTTGGTCGCTTTTGCGAACCCATGAAGATGTGGCTCGGAAGACATTCTCTGGCTGGCCCTCAAACTTTGTTTCAATCGACTGCAGGTTGACCGTGCCACTTGCTTCGGTCCAAAAATCGACTCCGCTGATCTCGTGAGAAATCCACATCGATTTGTGGTGTGGATGGTCCTTGCTCTCGCCGACGGTGTTCTCCACCATCGGCCAGTCGCGCGTCATCGCGATCTTTCCGGGAGCATAAATCGGGTACAGGATCGGCTTTTCGTACGACTTGCCGTCAAAAGATGTAAACAGTTCGTTATCAAACGTAACGTTGACGACTTTGTCCTGGTGGTCCAGTTCGACTTTTGCGGATTTGTTATTCATCGAAGCGTCTTTGCCTTTGGATGCGTCTGAAGATTGGCCTCGGGCATTGACAGATGCCAGAATGAACACGACGAGGCTTGCGGCAAGCATGGGGAAGCTCATTGGGTCGCTCGATTGGTGGTGAGTAAAACTGGCCGCAAAAAGTTGCCGCCTAATTGTCAAAGACAATGCTGCCTGTATCAAGTACGTTATGATGCCAGTTAACGATTTCGATTTATCTACCCCCGTTTATTTGATGGAAATGATTGACCCTATCTCCCTGTTGACGCCACGCCGCAAGATATACGGCATTTCCGCGATCCTGCTGCCGTTGTTGAGTGACGATTCCGTTGACTGGGAAGCGTTTGATGCTCATGTTCAGCGCACTCTGGATGCCGGATTGGCACCGGCGGTGAACATGGACACCGGGTACGGGCACCTGATTGATGAAGCCACACGAGTCGAAGTGCTGCAGCGGACTCAATCGCTTTGCGGCGGCCGAAAATATGTCGCCGGTGCTTTCGTGAGGGACTCAGCAGGTGATTCGCTGAACCTCGATGGCTACCGCAAGAGCATGGATCAAGTCCAGGCTTTTGATGGTGTTCCGGTTGTGGTGCAGTCCTTCGGATTGGTCGAGGGCACGGACGAGCATATTGTGCAGGCCTACCAGGCCATGGGCGAGTCATCGGATGCGTTCTATGCATTTGAACTGGGAGAAATATTTGCTCCCTTCGGCAAGGTTTACTCTTTGGAAGTCTATTCGGAGTTGATGAAAATCAAATCCTGCGTCGGTGCCAAGCACTCTTCGCTGAATCGGATGATGGAATGGCAGCGTCTGGATCTGAGGAATCGCCAGCGACCTGACTTTCGTGTTTGTACTGGAAACGATCTGGCGATTGATATGGTCATGTACGGAAGTGACTATCTTTTGGGGCTCAGTACTTTTGCGCCAGACGCATTCGCCAAACGGGATGCCATGTGGGAAGCGGGTGATCCGGAGTTCTTCGAAATGAATGACCTGCTGCAGTACCTTGGGACATTTGCCTTTCGTCCCAACGTTCCGGCTTACAAGCATTCCGCTGCGATGTTCCTGCATTTGAGAAAGCAGATCACGACCAACCGAACTCATCCCAATTCGCCGCAGCGACCAGAGTCAGACCTGGCCGTTCTGGAAACGATCCTGAAAGATATGGAAAAGCGGTTGCAAGCCTGATTGTCAAAATGCATCGAACCATATTTTTCATGTTTGAGCCATTCAGTATCAGCGATGTGGATTGTTCCTTGACAGTAAGTTCAAGTAATGGAAATTAGCCAGATCGTTCCACTCCCACCTCCCACTGCAGATTAAAGTCCGGCAAACCTACATGGGTAAAACCACTTCATTACTGATCGCGGGATTCCTCGCTGGTGTTCTGGCGGCAACGGTCGGGTTTGCGTTTTTGCTCAAGTTCAAACCGGCAGCAACTTCTGTCGATCGTGCATCGACCGTTTTGAAGCTGGGGCATTCGCTCAATACCGGCCATCCTGTGCACAAAAGCATGGAGAAAATGAAGTCCCGTCTTGAGGCTCTGTCTGGCGGCACGATGACGATCGACATTTATCCCAGTTCCGTCCTGGGTTCAGAGGTCCAGTGCCTGGAGCAGTTGCAAGCCGGGGCGCTCTCGATGACCAAGATTTCTGCGGGAGCGTTGGAAGGGTTCATTCCGGAAATGGGCGTCTTTGGGCTTCCGTATCTGTTTCGCGATGAAGCACACTGTTGGAGCGTCCTTGATGGCGAAGTTGGACGGGGATTGCTTGAAAAAGGCGAGTCGAAGTTTTTGCGCGGGTTATGTTACTACGACGCGGGAAGCAGGAATTTCTATACCAAGGATCGCCCCATAAAGACGCCGGAAGATCTGACCAAACTGAAAATCCGTGTGATGAACAGTGCGACGGCGATGGACATGGTGGAAGCATTCGGTGCTTCGCCGACGCCGATCGCATTCGGTGAACTTTATTCCTCGCTGCAACAGGGGACCGTCGATGGAGCTGAAAACAATCTGCCAAGCTTCACTTCGAACAAACATTATGAAGTCTGCAAACACTTTTCACTTGATGCTCATTCGAGGGTTCCTGACTTGCTGATGATCAGCACAAAGTATTGGGATAATCTGTCTGACGAGCAACAACAGTGGCTGGCGCAAGCGGCGGAAGAATCATCAGCGATCCAGCGAAATTTGTGGGCCGAGGCGACACAGGAGGCTCGTGAGTTGGCCGAGTCCCATGGCGTTACGATTTACGAAGTTGACGGGGCTGCGTTCGCTGACCGGGTGAGCACGATGCTGGAGAACATCGAAGACGAAGTTATCAAGGGACTCGCGCGAGAGATCAGGGAAGTGAAGTGAAAGACGAATCAGGACCCGACACTTCAACCACGTCCGGAATCCCGGATGCAAAGTTTCTGAATGCTTTGGCGGCGTTTAATCGGGGGCTCGTTTTCTTGCTCAACTGGACCGCGATCATCGTCATGACGGCGTTGGTTCTGGACGTTGTATGGGGAGTCTTTACGCGTCACTGGATGGAAGAACAAGCCAAGTGGACTGAAGAGTTGGCTCGGTTCCTGTTGATCTGGTGTTCCTTGCTCGGTGGGGCAATTGCCTTTCGCAACAAGGAACACCTGGGAATCGACTTTGTCGTTGCGGGGCTCAGTCTGGAAGTTCGCAAAGGTTTGAAAATCTTTACCGAAGTGTTAACCGGTGTCGTGGTGACGATCATTCTGATCTTTGGTGGCGTCCATCTGGTTCGAGACGCCTTGCTTCTTGAGCAAACGACTCCGGCGCTGCAGTGGCAAATGGGACATGTGTACCTGGTGGTTCCAATCGTTGGCGTAATCCTGTTGCTGTTTTCGATCGAGTTCATCTGGGTGCTGTGGCACTCAGATCCTGAGGCTCTTTATGCCGAAGCCACCAGTGGAGATGAAACCGGACAACTGAATGTTTGAAGTCGCCATTATCCTTGTTGTTGCCTTTGTCGTTTTGCTTTTGCTGGACGTGCAGATTTGGGTTGCGCTGCTGTTTGCCAGTTTGCTGGCGATCGTTGCTGAAGGGTCGGCATCTGCTCCAACGGTACTGTTGGCTTCAAAGATGGCCAACGGAACTGGCAGTTTCGTTCTGCTGGCCATTCCTCTTTTTATTCTCTCCGGAAACCTGATGGGTCGAGGTGGGCTGGCCAGGCGACTGGTCGAGTTCAGTAGTTCGCTCGTTGGCTCCATTCCCGGTGGGCTGAGTTATGTAAACACGATGACGTGTATGTTGTTCGGTTCGATTTCCGGTTCTGCAGCCGCTGCCGTCTCATCGGTGGGTGGCTTTATGATCCCTGAGATGAACAGGAAGGGCTACGGCCGCGAGTTCAATGTGGCCGTAACAACAACGGCGGCGACGACTGGTTTGATGATTCCTCCCAGCAACGTAATGATCGTCTACTCGGTTGCTGCTGGTTCGGTTTCGATTGGAGCCATGTTCATGGCAGGGTTCTTGCCCGGGATTTTGACTGGGCTGTTCATCATGCTGGCCGCCGGAGTCGTGTCGATCGCGAACGACTACCGCGGAGAGACCAGCAACAATCCGCGTTGGAAAATTTTCTCTGCAACCGGTGTCATAGCCGGGTTGATTGTGCTGGTGATAACAAGTGGTCAGATTTCCTGGCCGGTTTCGGCAACGCTGTTGGGGCTGCTTTTACTCACGTGTCTCGTTTGCTTTGAGACTTTTCGAGGAGCTTTTCTGACGCTGCTGATGATAGTGATTGTGATCGGCGGCATCTTGCGTGGTACCTTCACTGCCACCGAAGCAGCCGGAATTTCCGTGGTTTACGCGTTCGGATTGTCATTTATTCTCTATCGACAGATCAGTCTTTCCGATCTTCCAAAGATCTTGCTTGATAGTTGCACCACGACGGGGGTTGTGATGCTGCTGATAGCTGCCAGTTCGGGGATGAGTTGGATTATGACGTTGGCCAACATTCCGCAAACGATCAGCGTTGTTTTGCTTGGAATTTCTGACAACCCAGTTATCATTTTGCTGGTGATCAATATATTGCTGGTCTGTGTTGGCACATTCATGGACATGACGCCAGCGATTTTGATTTTCACGCCCATCTTTTTACCGATCGCAGAAACACTTGGTATTCATCCGATTCATTTCGGCATGATTCTGATCGTCAACCTGTCGATTGGACTTTGTACGCCGCCGGTAGGAACTTGTTTGTTCGTTGGTTGCAAAGTCGGAAAGACGACGATCGCCAAAACGGTGCGCTCCCTGTTGCCGTTTTACGCAGCGATGTGGTTGGCGTTGATGGCTGTTACCTATATTCCAGGTATATCCCTGTGGTTGCCTGTTCAAACAAAGCAGATTAAAAGTTCTGAAGTCGAAAAATTGGAATTCCTCAAACAGCCAGATTAGCCAACACAGACTTTGTCTGCCTGAAAACGCGTGTCGCAACCAGTCCGTTCTGAATGCGTTCTGTTGTCCCGCCTTCTTCCTTTCGACTCTTCCCCAGCACAAACACAATCCCCAAGACTGATATTTCGATACCTGGAAAAACCATGCCTGAAACATTCTTCGTTGTTGACATCGAACAACACAATTCAATCGTCGAATCCGCCTACCTCAAGCGAGGCTTCAATGCGGATGAAAGTGCCGCCGCGGCGAAGTTTTCGGCGCACGCAAGTTGGCACGGGATCCGAACGCATAACGCGATCAAGGCATTGCACCTCGACGATCACTTTGGCAGCAAACACGAACATCAGGGGTGTGTGCCCAATGCGCAGATCGAAAAACGGGAAACGAAATTCGCTGCCTCCGAAATCTGGAACGCAAATCGAAAGCTCGGACAGGCAACGGCTTACGAAGCGATGGAAACAGCGATCGCGATGGCTGACAAGTATGGCATTGGCCAGGTTTCGGTCGACAACGCATTTCACTATCTGTGGGGTGGCGGCTATGTCATGGACGCGGCGAAGCGAGGTTACATTGCTTACACGAACTGTACTGCTGCTCTGGCCGAAGTTGTGCCATTCATGGGCAAGTATCCAACGCTGGGAACGAATCCGCACTCCTGGGGTTTTCCAACGACCGATGCGATTGGCTATCCTGTTGTGATTGACTGGGCAACGTCAGTCGTTGCCATGGGACGCGTGCAACAATTCAAGCGAGAAGGGAAATCAATTCCCGAAGGTGCCGGCGTCGACGCAGATGGAAACATGACGACTGACCCGAACAAGGTGACCGCGTTGACGACCTTTGGCCGACACAAGGGATATGGCTTGTCGCTGATCAATGAGATTGTTGCCGCCATGATTGGTGGATCGCTGCCTACGGTTCGTTGCCGTTGGGACAGGGCAGAAAACGAAAAATACACACCAGCCTTTTACTTTCAGGTGATGCACCCGGATGCGATCAGCAGCGGCAGTTTTTCTCAGGGGCGTACCCAGGCTGAAAATCTGAAGTCTGTTTTGCATGACATCATCGGTCACGGCAATGACGCTTGTCTGCTGCCGGGCCAGCTTGAAGCCAACTCTGCCAGTGAGTCCGAGAAACACGGCGGCTTGTTGTTTTCATCGGCGGAAGTCGACGAATTCAACGCGATCGCCACCGAGTGTGGCTTGCCGACCTGGAACAAAGACGATCTCAAGACAACTGCCTAGAGACTGGGCCAGGCTCCAAACCCGTACAAAAAACTGATCCGAAGTAACTTTCCATTTTGCCTTCCAATACCATGAAAATTAAATCTGCTGATTCTTGCCAATTCGATATTCTTTCACTCGGCGAAGTCATGCTTCGTCTCGACCCGGCAGACGGGCGCGTCCGAACTGCCAGAACGTTTGACGTCTGGGAAGGCGGCGGTGAGTACAACGTTGCTCGCGGTTTGCGTCGCTGTTTTGGAATGCGTGCCGGTTTGGTTTCGGCGTTCGCGAAGAACGAAGTTGGACGTCTGTTGGAGAATCTGATCCTGACGGGTGGCGTCAATATTGACTACGTCAAATGGATGGACTTCGATGGCGTTGGACGTGCGACTCGCAACGGTCTGAATTTTACAGAGCGAGGTTTCGGTGTGCGGGCAGCGTTGGGAACTTCAGATCGCGGCTACACTGCAGCGTCCCAGCTCAAGCCCGGTGACATCGATTGGGAACACATCTTTGGAACCCTTGGCGTACGCTGGTTTCATACTGGCGGAATTTATGCGGCGCTTTCAGACACGACGCCGGAAGTGATTGCCGAGGCGCTTCAATGTGCCAAGAAGCACGGCACCATTACTTCCTACGATTTGAACTTCCGCAGTTCACTGTGGGCAGCGTTCGGTGGCAAAGAGAATTGCCAAAAGGTAAACCGGAAACTGGCGCCATTTGTCGACGTCATGATCGGCAACGAAGAAGACTTCACTGCCTGCCTTGGCCTGCACGTGGAAGGGCTCGACGATCAGATGAAAGAGCTGCCTATCGAAGGCTACAAAAAAATGATTGCTCAGGCGACATCGCAGTTTCCAAACTTCCAGGCAATTGCGACCACGCTTCGAACCGTCAAGACTGCTTCGATCAATGACTGGGGCGCGCTCTGTTGGTGTGATGGAGACTTGCATCAGGCGACGCACCGGCAGGATCTGGAGATCTTCGATCGCGTCGGCGGAGGTGACAGTTTCGCCTCGGGTCTGATTTACGGCTTCATGAAAACTGGTGATCCGGCTCAGGCAGTCAACTACGGTGCTGCTCACGGAGCCTTGGCAATGACCACACAGGGCGACACGACAATGGCTGCCGTGGAAGAGGTCGAAGCGTTGATGGCTGGCGACAGTGCCCGCGTGAAACGGTAGTGGAAATGGGCGGAGTAGCTGGATGCTCTGTTTTCATTGCCTGATGCCGGTGTGTCAGAATGGCTCAGGGTGGTATAGTGGGCGACTGCTTTTCCACTTTGAGCACGATAAATCTTTGGGAAATCGGAATTCGGCGTCAATTTCAATAATAGGACGTAACTATTTCCTGTTTGGGTCGACCAACTATACTGGTGCTTTTTGCTTTCCTGACCTGACATCCAGAGACCCAAGCTTTCGTCCATGAATCAGCCTATGTACACCGCAATGAGAAATGCTGTTGGGATACAGCGACCTGCAAAGTTGCGGCATCTTGTTGCGATCCGAAACCCTGACAGTGATTCGCCATTATTCTGCATCCATCCATCGGGAGGCGATGTTGGCATTTATCGAAAGCTGGCAACACGACTTGATTCTTCGCGCTCAATCTGGGGAATTCAGTCGAGGCTCTTGTGCGGAGCAAAAACTGAGTTTGCTTCATTGGAGGAAATGGCGTGCGAGTACACTCAAATCATTGAGGAGCAACAGCCTACGGGACCTATCAGGATGCTCGGCTTTTCGCTGGGAGGATTCCTGGCCGCATTGATGGCGAAAAACTTCTATCAGTCTGGCCGGCATGTTTCGTTTCTTGGAATGATTGACAGTAACCCGGGCTGGATTGCGGCGTCGGAAACATCACGGCAGGAACTTTGTCTACGTTTGACGCAACTGTTCACCAAATTTCAGAACATTGGTGTGATGCACCAAAAGCCAATTGAGTCCGTGGAACGTGACGTCAGATCATTGGTTGATATGTGTTTGAAAAACAAGTCGATCTCGCCAGATGAAACTATGGCGAAGACCGTTGCGATGGGCTACGTGCCCGATGATGAGCTTGCGACGGGTGTTCTGATGAAGTTCACAAGTAACTTCCTGAAACATATTAGCTTGTTGGATGACTTCCACCCGCCGGAGCTAAGTTGCCCGCTGCATCTGTGGTGGCCAAGTGAAACGATGGAAGGGAATCGAAGCGGCGCAAAGATCTGGTCCCAGTGCACCTCTGCAAAGACGACTGATTCTGTCATCAAGGGTGGCCATTATTCGATCATGCGAGGATCCGCGGTTCGGGCCTTGGCTTCCGAAATTGACTCGGCGATCGAGTATGCGTCTGAGTTGTCAGCCAATACTGTCGCCAATAGCTAGGCAGCGTTTTCAATCGCTTGCGCTCATACAATTCTTGCTTGTCCTGTACTGCAATTTCCTGTTTCGCAGCGAAGCTGAAATTTTTTGCCAATGGTGTTGGAAGGACCGCCTTTGGGCGGAATCGCTCCTATTGCTTTCCGGCAACGCTGCACTGCAAACAACTTTGCAAAGCCAGCCAGATGAATTGCCGCTCACTATATGAGTAATGCTAAACAGCACTCCTCGCCAGTTCCGGGGCTTGCGAAGGTTCTACCAGTCTGGCGATTCTGGATTTCCAGGAATCCAACAGGTTCTGTGCCGTTGACCGCGAGACGATGGACGGCAGGTAGGAAACGTCGAGCGTTAGCCGATTGCAATAGAAATTGACCGCAAAGTTCATGCTCAGATCGGCGTTGCACGGTAGAGCCAGATGCACCGTTTTGACTGTCAGCGAACCGACGCTGAATTCTCCTTCATGATTGACGCAGTCTTCATGTTTGAACACGCGGCCGAGATTGCTCATGACCGTCGTCGCAATCGGACGCCTGTTTTGCTGGCTGCGTTTGCTGGATTTCAATCGCTTAAAGGGTTTGATCAGCGGCCAGAGTTTCGCGTACGTCTCAATCGTCTCGTTCCAGGCGTGGTCAAGATTCCAGTGTCGAATGTTTTTGAATTGGCGGACCAGATCCGTTAGCAAAACCGGATTGTCATCGCCGTCCTGATCAAGCAGATTCTGATTGGCCTCAATGTAGGCCATTGAAACGCAGTTCGCTGCTGGCATTCGAACGTGCCTCTCCTCTCGCAAAGAAAATGGAATCAGCAAACGCAGGGCGCGCTTACGGTCAGGGTCGCTCGTGGCGCAGCCAGCGCATTCATTGAGAGCATGGAACAGTTCCCTGGCCAAAACAGTGTTTGTGGTTGCCGAGTGTGACTTTGCGAAAACGCCGAGCTGCCTGGTGGTTGTCTGATCCAGTGTTGTTGAACATTGACGCGGCGGGTCCGCGAACAGATTCTGGAGGGCCGGTTTTTCTGCGCCGCAGGTAAATTTGCTTCCAAGAGAACGGGGGCGAATCAGTAACATGTTGGCTGCCCGTTTTGGCCGAACAATCAGAGTTCGTCGGATTCGATTGAGCAAACTGATCTCTCTGCGTTGGGAGCGGCCGCGTTTCAAAACACTTTGTTCATCAAATCGTGACGTCGTATCAGCCGACTGGCCATCAACCAGGCGACTGAGGTTTTGCAAAACCTGCGCTATGAAGTCCAGGCTCCCTTTGCCATCACAGCAGGCATGATGAAACACAAATCGCAGTTCCATTCTCGGTTCCTGATCAATGTTGAACCGCCAGCCATACAATCGAAACCCAATTTCAGTCTCAAGATCGATCGGAAGAAACGAATCGGGGTATCCGCGACCGATTGATGGATCTCCATCGAGCCACTGAATCACAGGGACAGTGTTGGACGCCGGCCGCCAGAAGCTGGTGAGGTGAGTCGGCCCAAGGCTTGCATTTGCTTGCAGCAGCGGTTGCTGCTTCAGTGCACAGAGCGTCGCTTCGGTAAAGAGATTCGTATCGACTTCACCGATGCAGCACAGCCGAATGACGAATTCCATGGGAGAAGGCGCCGTGACATCAGTCATTGACCACTCAAATGGTGTCAAATTAAGTTCGTCGAGAATGCTCATCAACCTGTTTGAAATCCCTGTAGGGGTAGCATCTGAAATCTCCTCGTATCGCGATTGGACATCAGACAAATTGCTGTAGGCACACAAGACTTGAATTCAGCCCGGTTGGGAATATGAATATCGATGTTTTTTCAGATTTTTGAAACCTGCTGCCAACACAATCTTCAGGAACACTCCATCGTTTTCGTTCGAGGCCAACTAGTTCGTGACCTTCCGGGTGTTCGCTATCAGGTCGTTCGTGGTGCTCAGGATACTTTGGGCGTCGACAAGCGTAAGCAGTCTCGTAGCTGGTACGGTGCCAAGAAGGCGTAGTCCTCTTTTCGTAAGACAACTCAAACAAAACTCAACTCAAGAACATAACGCGATACCATGGGAAGAATTACTTCAAGCCGCACGCGGATGAAGCCGGATCCAAAGTTCGATTCGTTGCTTGCCAGCAAATTCATCAACTGCCTGATGATCCCTCACGGCTGTAATAGCCCACTAGATACTGGAGCAACTACAAAAGTCGGCTCAGCCCTCGGGGATGACTTTGAGTTTCCGCACCGCGTCCTGGATGGCTTGTAGGCGAGTCTTGTTATGTTGCCCGGACATCACGTCTCGAACCAGAAATTCAATTGTTTCGTTGGCATGAACTTCAAGAACTTTCCCTTCGTAGATTTCCTTCGGGAATTCCTTCATGGCAATGCTCCACGCTTTCACTACGTGCGTGAGGCGCCGCTCAAATGCGGACTTGCCAATCCAGTTATGTCCGTGACCAGCCGCATCTACAAGCTGACGAGTGCCTTCCTTCATGGAATGGTAGGCCGCCCATACGCGTCGCTTCCGATCGCGACTTGACTCCAGTATTGAAACGAAGTCACCAAGGGTCAAAACATCTTCTGCCAACGATTGGTACCGGGAGAACAGACCAGCATGATCGATGTTTGCGACCAGAATTTGATGCATGCGTCGAATTGACCTGTTCGAATGAATTGTCGACTCTCCGTTGCGAAAGGCTTTGAGAATGCCGAGTGAAATTTCTACCTGAATATCAGTCTCTTCATGTTCATCGAGAAGCTTGTTTACAGCCTGGCAGACATCGTTTCGAACTTTTGATTTGTAGGCGTCTCCTGGATCATCCGAACTCCAGCTCGTTCGGTTTGCACGCGGGGGAATTTTCGCGAATTCTGTAGCAACGTGTAATGCAAGAGCATCAATGGCCTGTTTCGGTTTCATGCCATCAATTTTGGGTTTCGGTGGCGTGCCATAAACGGATTTTGAAACCATCTCGATGTCGCCAATTTCAATCACTGGCTGATCGTTCGCGATCGTAATTCGATGAGTGGTGTACCCGTAGCTTTCGTGACGCAGTGAGATATGAAGCCCGGACTCGGGAATGAAGTCGACCAAAAAAGTCCCATCTTCTCTGGTTACTGCCCCAAGATGCAGACTTGCCACCGAGGCGTTGCCGTGAATTGCAACTCCCTGAACTGGCTCGCGAGTTTTCGAGTCAATCACACGACCGCGCGCCGCTTTCGCTGGCTTCAGGGTCACAATAGTATTTGAGGCCTCACTTTCCCGAATCATTGCTGTTGCGCTGAGTCGTCTCTCGCGATGCCAAAAATAGACCTCGGCTTGATCGTGGGCGAATGGAGAACGCAAATTTTCAGCAGCGTTAGTGAACAGTTTGTCGATTTCAAACTCACCAGATTCATTGGCATGACCAAAATTGCCTGTGCCAAATACGCATCGGACGGGTTTGCAAATGTAAGAAACGTTGCCCAGAGGTTGGCCATCGGGGTCCTCAACAATTCCTCTGGCAATCGTGCCTTGCTCAAGTTTGAACGTTACCTCACCAACATGTTGACCAACAACGAGTTGAAGTGTTTCTTGCAGTCCGTCCGGAACGGTGAACGTCGGAGGACCAGGAGAAATCGTTCCGTCTTCGTTCTTGATCGCCCGACGCGGCAACTCCCTGTCAAAACGCATCGGAATGGTCGCGTAGTTTCCCGTTCTGCCTGAAATCCGAAGTTTGATGTCTCCAGCGGGCAAGACCCATGAGAATTTTCCGTCGGCATCAGTATTTATGAAATGCGGAACGTAATAGTTGTCCGCCAGCAGCTTTTCCAGCTGTTCTGGAATCAATTGAATCGATGCATTTTCAATCGGATCGCCTGTATCGGAATCGACAGCAACTCCGGAAACACGGCAGCCAGGTGAAGCGGTTACTTTCAATTCTCGAACGGCCTGTTCGGCATCTCCCCGCGGAACGTCGACAACAAATGGCACATGTGCTGATTTCTCGGATGGGAAAATCCAAAACCGCACAGGGGCAACACTGAGTGGTCCGCTACGAATGTGACTTCCGTCAATGACGACATTGGAACTCCTTCCGCGGACCATCCTGATTGAAGTGGGCATATCGGCCAGGCCAACAAACACCCGATCAATGGCAACGGGCTCGCCAGATTCAGCTGACACTACTGAAAATTTAACTTCACGTTGTTCAGGCATGCGGAATTCAAAGTCCGCACCAACCCGGGTGGTGTCAGGTCTCGATGTGAGCGATTGGGCTGCATTGGGCACCCCTTCGTCCTGATACCATGTTAGTCGCGATACGTTTCCTTCTTTTGTCCAGACGGTCAAATATGCAATGCCATTGATTGCAGCGTTCTCCAATTTGAAACGTCCGTGTTTGTCGGATACTGTTCTTCCTTGCGCAGATCCAATAATGTCACGTGGAGGTAAATTGGCAATTGCAATTTTCGCGGACTCAATGGGATTGCCGTCGTGTGTCAGGATCGTTCCACGAATGTCATCGCCCTGTTTAATGACAATGTCACCAAGAACAGACAGCGGCATTCGGAGCTGCGTCAGCGGAAAGTCAGGATGAACAATGTACTTTTTGGTTCGCGCTTCGAATTCGTAATTCTCGAATCTGAATTCGCCATCTTCATTCGTAGTCGCTCGATTGACGATTGGAGTTTTGTCAGACAGCTGTTCCCGGGAACTGGGGCGAGAGTCGCCATACTGAACGATGACAGCTCCAGCGACTGAAACCCCTGATTCATCAAAGATCCGTCCTGAAATAGCCTGCTGAGTTGGAAGGATTTGCCTCATAGCTGCCATTTCACCAATTTGGGCATCCAAAGTGGAACATTGGTATGCCGTCGACAAGACGAAAAGCACCATCAGCACACGTCGATCAAAATTGACAAACATTTCCTGGCCTCCAAAAACATTCACGCATTAGTTCTAGCAGATGCAGACCGGAGTTTTGAGCGTTGATAACAATAAAGCGCAATTTTTCGGAAGCTCTGCGGGCGAATGTTTGAACTCAAGTTGGGTGCATCGTGGCGTCCCAGGGATGGTCGACACGTACTGAATATTGATGCTTTTTTCAGAATTCTGAAACCTGGCATCGAGCCATTTTTATGGAACTTGCTCGCATGTGGCTGTTAAATCTACTAATATGAATTTTGATTCTTTGGTGGAACGAAATGGGAGCGAGATGTCAACGACTGAGCAACAGCCGACCACGCAACTTGGTGAAGATGACGTGGCAGGCATCGACGAACTGGGGAAAGTATTTCAACAACTTAAATCTGAACTGTCCAAAACGATCGTTGGCCAGGAAGCAGTCATTGAGCGACTGGCGATCTGCCTTTTTGCTCGTGGCCACGCTTTGTTGATGGGCGTGCCGGGACTTGCCAAGACATTGCTGATTAGTCAGTTGGCTCAAACGATGTCTCTGGAATTTTCCAGGATTCAGTTCACTCCTGACCTGATGCCGATGGATATTACGGGAACGGATATCCTGCAGGACACCGGCAGCGGCAAGCGTGAATTTGAATTCATCAAAGGCCCGGTGTTTGCCAACATTGTTCTGGCTGACGAAATCAATCGCGCTCCAGCGAAAACACAAGCTGCAATGCTCGAAGCGATGCAGGAACATCGAGTCACCGTTGTGGGCAAGACGTTCGAGCTCGACCAGCCGTTCTTTGTTTTGGCAACGCAGAACCCGGTTGAACAGGAAGGAACGTATCCACTTCCCGAAGCTCAGTTGGACCGATTCATGTTCCTGATTGAAGTCAACTATCCGTCACGGTTTGAAGAAATCGAAATTGCCAAACGAACGACTGGCGCCGCGATGGCGAATCTGGATTCGATCCTTTCAGGCGAAGCGGTTTCCAATTTTCAAAGACTGGTGCGGCGTATTCCGGTGCCGGATCATATCTATGAATTTGCAGTCGATCTGGTTCGCCGCACGCGACCGGATTCTGAAGACGCCCCGGACTGGCTTAAGCCACTTGTTGGATGGGGTGCCGGGCCTCGTGCCGTTCAGTATCTGGTTCTTGGAGCCAAAGCCAGAGCCGCCTTGCTGGGTAGTTACATGGTTCGTCTGGAAGATATTCTCGAAGTTGCTGAGCC
>CAYUNP010000134.1:0-15075 GCA_964446085.1 uncultured Pirellulaceae bacterium | reverse complement strand
CGATGGGAGGCAGCGGCAACGCGATCGCCTACAACCGTGACGAATTCGAAGTCCTCGTTCGACGTGGGATTGACCTGTCGCCGACCAATGAAGTGCTCATCGAGGAATCCATCATCGGCTGGAAAGAGTACGAGATGGAAGTCATGCGGGATCTCGATGACAACGTGGTCATCATCTGCAGCATCGAAAACTTTGACCCGATGGGCATCCACACCGGCGACTCGATCACCGTCGCTCCCGCCCAGACGCTTTCCGACAAAGAGTACCAGCGGATGCGTGACGCTTCCGTTGACATCATGCGTGAGATCGGTGTCGAGACTGGCGGATCGAACGTTCAGTTCGCTGTCGATCCAAAAACCGGTCGCATGATCGTGATCGAAATGAACCCGCGCGTCAGCCGCTCAAGTGCACTCGCGTCGAAAGCAACAGGTTTCCCGATTGCGAAGATTGCTGCCAAGCTGGCGGTTGGATATTCGCTTTGGGAACTGCCAAACGATATCACACAAAAAACCAAAGCCTGTTTCGAACCGACGATTGACTACGTCGTCACCAAGATCCCGCGATTCACTTTTGAAAAGTTTCCCGAAGCCGATCACACGCTGACGACGCAAATGAAAAGCGTCGGCGAAACGATGGCAATTGGCCGTACGTTCAAAGAGTCCTTCCAGAAAGCACTCCGCGGGCTCGAAACAGGTCACTTTGGCTTTGGCTGCGATCACAAAGACCTCTTTGGCACGGACGAATTCCCCAGTCGCGATGAAATCAAATCGAAGCTCTCGGTCCCCAATGCGGAACGCGCTTTCTATATTCGCTATGCGCTCAAAGACGGCATGACCCAGGACGAGGTGTTTGAGCTGACCAATATTGATCCATGGTTTTTGCATCACCTTGTCGGCATCGTCGATATCGAAAACGAGTTGCGTGCCACGACACTGGAACAAATCGAAGAGCCTTTGATGCTCAAAGCCAAACAGGCTGGTTTTTCCGATCGACAAATGTCGCACATGTGGGGCACCAGCGAAATTGCAGTTCGTCAGCAGCGCAAAGAGATCGGCGTGCTACCGACTTACAAATCCGTTGACACCTGTGCGGCCGAATTCGAAGCCTTCACACCTTACTTTTATTCGACCTACGAATCCGAAAGCGAAACGCCACCCAAGACGGACAAGAAACGCGTCATCGTGCTCGGCGGCGGCCCGAACCGAATCGGCCAGGGTATCGAGTTCGATTATTGCTGCTGCCACGCCAGTTTCGCACTGCGTGAACTGGGCATCGAATCGATCATGGTCAATTCCAATCCGGAAACCGTCAGTACCGACTACGACACAAGCGACCTGCTCTTTTTCGAGCCATTGACTGTCGAAGACGTGCTGAACATTTGCGACGACGTTCAACCGGACGGTGTCATCGTTCAGTTCGGTGGTCAAACGCCGCTGAATCTGGCCCGGGCACTTTCCGACGCTGGCGTTCCGATCATTGGAACCAGCGTCGACACCATCGAGGCCGCGGAAGATCGCGAGAAGTTCCAGCAACTGCTACACGAACTGGATTTGAAACAACCTGCCAACGGCATGGCCAACGACATGCCTCAGGCTCGCAAAGTCGTCGCCGAAGTTGGCTATCCGGTTCTGGTTCGACCAAGTTTTGTGCTTGGCGGGCGAGCGATGGAGATCTGCTACGACAAAAGTCAATTCGAACGTTTTGTGCTGGAAGCCTTCATCGTCTCCGGCGGACAACCTGTTCTAATCGACAGCTTCCTGGAAGAAGCCATCGAAGTCGACGTGGACTGTGTTGCTGACGGCGACGACGTGATTATCGCTGGCATCATGGAACACATTGAAGAAGCCGGCGTTCACTCCGGCGATTCGGCTTGCTCGATTCCACCGTACTCCCTTGGTGCGGAAACGATTGCCGAAATTCGCAACGCCACGATTGCAATGGCCAGGCGACTTAACGTTATCGGTCTGATGAACGTTCAGTTCGCGGTCAAGAAAGACAAGGAAACTGGCCAGCACACCGTTTACGTCCTGGAAGTCAATCCACGCGGCAGCCGCACCGTGCCGTTCGTCGCCAAAGCCACGGGCGTTCCAGTGGCCAACATTGCAGCGAAAATCATGGCGGGCGAGAAACTGAAATCACTCGGCATCACCGACGACCTGACGCCGCATTCCTTTAGCGTCAAAGAAAGCGTGTTCCCGTTTCGCAAGTTTGCCGGCGTCGACATTGTGCTGGGCCCCGAGATGCGAAGCACGGGTGAAGTCATGGGCGTCAGCGATCAGTTCCCGGTTGCCTTCGCCAAGAGCCAACTGGCTTCGGGCGTTGAGATTCCCGAGGGCGGCACGGTCTTCATCAGCGTTCGCGGCGTCCACAAAGACCGCGTTGTCGGTGTGGCCGAGAAACTTCGCGGGCTCGGCTACAAACTGATCGCCACGCCAGGCACGGCTCAGCGTCTTCAGGAATCAGGCGTCGAGGCGGAAGCAATCAAGAAACTTCGCGACGGCAGTCCGAACCTGATTGACCGCATGAAGGACGAAGATGTCGATCTGGTTCTGAACACACCCAATGGCAAAGGGGCACGAACCGACGAAGGCATTATCCGTGCAGCTGCGGTTCAACATGGCGTCCCGTGCATCACTACGATTCAGGCCGTTGAAGTGTTAGTCGACGCCCTGGTCGTGATGCAAAAAGAATCGATGACCGTTGAATCACTACAGGATCGCTACGCAAAAGCGTAACCATGCCTGCAACTGTGACTCTGCAGCATCTCGCCGCAGTGTGGTCCATAGATGCTTCAGTTTTACAAACTCGTTACCAGCCAATCGCAATTTTTGGTTATTATTTAAGGGTTAATACTACGACGAGAAACCAGTGATCGCCGAGCATTTTTTGAAATGCTATACCTCTCTCACAACGGAGTTATGTTTTGTCGCTCTCACGCCTTACTTTGACGATTCTTTTCCTCGCCGTGTCCGCCTCCACGACACAAGCTCAAACGGCCTCCAATCCGTTGGCCCAGTTCAAAAAACTGCGAGCCGAAGCAATCGCAGTTATAGAGACTGCAAACGACCTGGGAATCGCTGGCCGCTGGATCGTCCTGGAGAGCAAGAAAGATGGCGTCTTTTCAAACGCCCAAATTGGCCAGGAACCTGGTGACGTCATTACGATTGGCGACGGCCAAATCCCCGGACAATCGACATGGGTGCAGGTGACCTGAAGTGCCATCTCGGCTGAACCTCGCTCAGTTGGAGCGACCTACATAAAGAGTCTTGATTCAACCACAGCGCCGATGAATATTGACATCGTCGTTGATCCGCCAGATGTTGAGGCTGGGAACGATCCAAATTCGGCTACGCTGATTCTTCCTGACTACGCAAAAATGTCGGGCATCTTCAAGTTGGAGAAACATCCATCGGACGATTCAAAGGATCAACTGGTTTGGTGTTACTCAATTCCCGGTAAAGCCCGTCCAACAAATTTCGACGTTGCACCAGGATCCGATCACAAGCTGGTTGTGCTGGAGCGATTTCGGGTCGAAGGCGAACAGAAGGCGATAGAAACAATCAAGGCCAACGATGGCTCTGTTTTCATGCGCCGGGGCGGCGGGACTGGTGAATGGTCGGGCGGGTATCAAGCCGGCGCGGCGTGGGCTCATACCGTAATTCTGCGCAAGTCATCCAAAAGGTCGCCAGATGTGATTACTGCCTTGCACGATTTGCAAAGGCTTACGAAACTTGGACTCGGTTACATCGACGAAGACGTTGTAAAAAGCCTGGCTGGTCATCGCACATTGAAGCAACTGCGATTCGAATGTGAAATCACTCCGAAAATCCTGGATCAACTCGTCACAGGCCTGCCCGGCCTCGAACAACTTGAAATCGTGTGCCCCAAGTTCTCAGCTGAATTCGGCAAATCTCTTTCAAAGTGGAAATCCTTGCGTTCGCTGATCGTGCGGAACAACAAAGACGGTTTCGAAGGATTGAAGCAACTCGAAGAAAGTGCCATCGACACTCTGGAGATTCGAACCAGCCAATTTGCTTTGTCCAATTTCGAATTGTTTGGCTCCTCTTCAAATATCAGAAAACTGAAATTCCACAGCACCACGTTGATGTCGTCAGATGATCTCAAACCCGTTTCGGTGCAGCAACTGGAAGAAATTACAATGCTGTCCTGCCAAATCGATGAGAAGGGAACCAAATACCTGATGTCATTTTCCGATCTGAAGTTCCTGGAAATCAACCGGAAAACTCTGCTTGGCATCAAGCCCAAAGCCGATTCCCAACGAAAACTGGGTGGGAAGTTTTAGCTTCAGGTGCGAAGGCAGGCTCAAATCAAAATACTGGCCACAGCTTTGTAATATGGCGGCACCCATTTTTGGTTGTCGAAGCCAACCACAGACTCGAATTGAAATTGGATAGACAAGCATCCTTCCCCACGTCCTTACTCCAAACAGCTTAAGACCAATTTTGAACATCGTAAAATTCATTGGACGTTGGAGCTGGAGGCTGGGACTGGCGCTGATTCTGTTTTTCAACCTTCGGCTGTACTGCGCTTCGCCGCTCCCCAACTCCAACGATACGATCTCGCCTGTGCTCCTGGATCAACTAAGATCCAACCGACGGGCGATTGACAATGGAGCCCCCGCAAGAATGCAGCAGCTTTTCCCCGAAGGCGCTTACTTCTGCCACGTGTTGCACGGACTGACCTGGGTAGAAGCAGCCTTGCGCGATACTTCGCTAACCCAACAGGCGATCGACGAAGCACAACTAGCGCTCACGAGCCTCGATTTTGCAGAGTGTAAATCTCCCTTCCCACCCGAATTGCCGCCGGATCACGGCATGTTCTATTCGGCCTGGAAAGCGCATCTGCAAGCTGGAATCGTCCTGTTGCAAAATGGAAAAGTCGCCGGCGACCTCGATTCGCTTCGACGACAATGCGACGCGATTGCCGAGTCGTTAGCCGCAGCGGAAACTCCTTTCCTGGCTTCTTACCGAGGATGCGTTTGGCCATGCGATACGGTTCCAGCAATCCATGCGTTAAAAATCCACGACCATGTGACCGGAGAAAATCGCTATAAAGACCCGATCGCAAAGTGGCTCAGCGACATTGCCAGTCGGCTGGATCCTGAAACTGGATTGATTCCACACACTGCCAACGTCCACGATGGTCAACCTGACAATTACGCTCGAGCGACCTCTCAGGTTATTCTGCTGCGCATGCTTCCTGACATCGACCCGGATTTTTCATTGGCACAGTATGAGATATTCCGTCAACGATATCTCAACACGCTGGTTGGCATCCCCTGTGTTAGAGAGTACCCCACTGGCGTTGTTGGCAATGGTGATGTTGATAGCGGACCTCTGATTTTCGAGCGCAGTTTGTCGGCAACTGTGTTCACGATTGGCGTGGCACAGATCTACGGTGATCAACAAGTTGCATCAGCAATCGCAACAGCGGGTGAAGTTGTCGGTCTACCCTGGACCAGCGGCGACGAAAAAAAATATGTTGGCGGCGTTCTACCCGTTGGCGAAATCATGGTTGCTTACTCTCAAAACGCCCGCACCTGGTTGGGCGACTCAAAACATCAACCGTCCGCGCCGAAACCAGTTTCAAAGTTTTGGCGTTGGCCAGTTCATTTGCTTTCCCTGCTGGCGCTGATTCCGACTGCGATCGGGATCATGCGTAAAAAACATCCAGCAGAGTCCGGGCCACAAAAGTAATGAATTTTCACCAGACTGTTTTCCGAATTCACGCATGCGGCAATGAGACCAATAGAGCAATTTCCCGGTTTTTCACGGTCTGCATGTGAAATCCCCAGGTTTCATGTCTCTGATGTGGCATCGTTGCGTGTAGGAGTATAGACGCGACGAATACTTTTACAGAGCAATGGGTTCCAGTATGAAAACCTCCCTCCAATTGTCAGTTTGCCTCCTGCTTGTATGTGCATCGGCATGCTTCGGACAACGTGGAAATGCTCAAGGCCGCACAGCAGCACTTGATGTTCCCGATCATCCACAAGCAGTCGGCGATGCCGGCGTTGCCTGGTACACGACCTGGGATACGGGACTCGAAGAAGCAAAACGCTCCAACCGTCCGATTTTCTTCATGGCTGCAGCGACGACCTGCTCTGGCGTATCGGGCGTGTTCTGACCTGGTTACACCAAAACGCAGAACAGTTTGTTCGCGAACGAAGATTTCATCGAAGCATCTCGCAAGTACGTTTGTATCCGCATCGAGACTTTTGAGAACAAGGAAGCAGAAGAGAAGGTCCGCGCGTTGCTCAACGGTCGCTACGCCAACACGGCTTTTTGTATCTTTGATCCACAAGGCGAAGAAAAACTTACTCGTTCCGGCCGTGGACCGTTGACCGCCCTGGGATTCAGAGGAAGAGGACGGGTAGAGGATGAGACAGTCATCAGGCAAATGAAGGAAGTCGCAGCGCAGTTCAAACCAGGGGACAACCAGGGAAACGCGCTGTTGCAGGATTTCAACTCATTCAGACAGGCACTCAACGTGGCTTCGGCCGATCAACGATTGCTCATCTTTGTCGATGTAAAAGAGGATGACAAGCAACAGGTCGAAGACAACCTGAAGCAGGTTTTTGGGGACTCCGAAATTACAGGAAAGTTCCACTTGAACTTCATGGACGCAGAGGTTGACAAAGACTGGTCAAAGAAGATCCACGGCGAGACAGCATCGCCAGGAATTTTCATCATTCGATCCGGCACCTATGGTCAGGATGGAATGGTGATGGACCGTTTGAAACATTCTTCCAGCGCTGAGGAAATCAAGACTGCGATGACAGCTGCGAATGAAAAGTTTGCTTCACTGGAAGACCGCAAGACTTACTCGGAACACGTTCGTTCAGGCCGACGAAATGGAATCTACTTTGAAAACGAGATGTCCAACGCGGAAGCCTCTGACAGACGCAAAGGTCGTCGCAATGGCAACCGTCGTGGCGGTCGCAACCGTTAGTAGGCGATTTTTGTGAGCGGCAAGACATGCCGCTCACCATCTGTGAAACGTTAGCCGCAGTGTCCGCAACCGGATTGCTGGTCGGTGCTTTCGCCGCAAGACTCCGATGCCAGAACGGCTTCGAATTGACCGCCCAGCGACTTCAGTCCCAGTCGCCCGAATAACTGCCGGTCACGATCGGTGGCTGCGTTTCCAGTCGTCAGCAGCTTGTCGCCGTAGAAGATTGAGTTGGCTCCCGCGAGGAAGCACAACGACTGGAGTTGGTCATTCATTTCCTCACGACCAGCCGATAGTCGCACGTAAGATTTCGGCATCAGAATTCGGGCCACGGCAATCGTTCGGACAAAATCAAACGGATCGATGTCCTCATTTTCAGCCAACGGTGTGCCGGCGACTTTTACGAGGTTGTTGATCGGAACACTCTCAGGTTGTGGATCCAGATTGGCAAGCGTCACCAGCAATCCAGCCCGATCGGAGAGGTCTTCTCCCATGCCAACGATTCCGCCACAGCAAACTTTCATACCGGCCTGCCGCACATTTTCCAGCGTTTCCAAACGGTCCTGATACGTTCGCGTGGAAATGATGTCACCGTAGAATTCGGGCGAAGTGTCGAGGTTGTGGTTGTAGTAATCCAACCCGCAATCCTGCAGCGCCTGAGCATGTTCTTCTTTGAGCATGCCCAGCGTCGCACAGGTTTCGAGGCCCAGATCTTTTACGGCACGGATTGCCGCCGACACCTGTTCGATGTCGGAATCCTTGGGACTGCGCCAGGCGGCTCCCATGCAAAATCGGCTGGCTCCGTTTTCTTTGGCGCGTGTTGCGGCAGAGACAATCTCGTCCAGCGGCATCAGCTTTTCGGTCTTGAGTCCGGTCTTGTAGCGGGCACTCTGGGGACAGTAGGCACAGTCTTCCGGACAGGCACCGGTCTTGATGCTTAACAGGGTGCTGAGCTGAACGGTGTTGGGATCGTGATTTTCACGATGCACCGTCATGGCTTTGAACATCAAGTCATTGAACGGGAGTTCAAAAAGCTCAACAACCTGTTGACGGGTCCAGTTTTCAAGTTGCGGTGCGGTTGTTGTTTGGGACATAAAGAGGGCGAAAATAGGATCTGAAGAAAGGCCCGATTTTAACATGGCCAGTTAAGTTATCCCACACCTCGTTTGACACTACTTTCGCTTGCGAATCGACTTGCTGTATCGCTCCAGCGTTTTGCGCTCTTTTCGAGTCAGACTTTCCTCGCCCTGCTCGCTGATTTTGGCAAGGATTCGGTCACCTTCTTCACTGAGCTTATCGGGCTTGGACGAGTCAGCGTCAGCGTCGGGATCATAGACGTTCAGCTTGCTTTTTGGTTTGGGCACCCATTCCGTCAAACTGCTCATCCAGCCAAGGTTCCACTGTTGCTTGAAGTAGAGAAATCCGAAAGCCGCCCCACCGAGATGGGCTTCCCAGGCGATGCCTGAATTGGGAAACAAAGCCAGAATAAAATTGTAAGCAATCATGCCAGCACCCAGCCCCCAGGCAGGAACTTCGACCAGTCCCATCAGAGAGAGTTTTTGATCCGGATACCAAACAATGAACAGGATCAACAAAGCCATCGTTGCGCCTGAAGCCCCGACGGCACCTCCCGGCTGCCCGGTGAGCAATCGGATCAAAAAGAAAGCCACTCCCGAGAAAACGATCGCGGTCAGATAGAATCGCAGGAACTCATAACGTCCCAACCGTTGGGAAACGGGTCGCCCGAAGATAAACAGGATGAACATGTTCATCAAAATGTGTAGCGGGCTTTCCTCGATCGATGAGTGAGCAAAACCGTAAGTCAAAAACGTCCAGATTCGCCATGGCTGGGAAGCGTCGAGACTCAAATAGTAGTTCAGCCAGTGGATAACCACCTTCTTGTTGCCCACGACTTCGTCGATGACGCGCGGCGAAAACATATCCGCGAACCAGACAATGAAGTTGATCGCGATCAGAATAACGACGATCGAATACCTGGCCATTCCGGTCCGCTCATTACCGTACGGCGAATAATCATCGCGAGTATATTGTCGATCTTCAAAGCCCATCGATAGCCCTTGCGTTTGACTGGCTGCCAAAAAGAAGGCAGGTAGTGACAGAATCTGCCACTACCTATTTATCGGATCAATACCCTGGAAAGACAAGCGAATTGAGGAAACGCCGGTATCTATCGGGTAGAAGAGCTGAACTGTTGGGCTCGAAATTCAGCATTGCGGCGCGCTTCGTCGATTCGAACCTTCAGAGAGTCAATTTTGCGACGATTTTCAGCCACTTGTTGCTCAAGTTCCTGGCCGAAGGCAATGATGCGATCCTGATCGTTCTGTAACAGTTTGTTATCGTCCTGATAAGCCGCTATCTCGCGAAGACGGGACTGCTGCTGCTTCACCAGGTCTCCCAGCGTCCCAGTCTGAACTTCGTTGTTGGATGTTATCCGACTGGTTTCGTTTTCCGCGTGAGAACTGCGATTGCTGAGCTTCGTCAATTCGTATGGGAAATCGATCAGCTTGCGATAATAGGTTCGATCAACTTCGGTGACACTTGGCTCACGAGTGGTGAACGCTGGAATCACTGTTCCGTCTGGCCGCTCGTATCCTTCAGCCGTTCGCAAATCGACTTCGACCACGTCGTCTTTCGAGAATGTGACCTCTCGTGACTCATCGCCGGGTGAAAGTTGCAACAGCGGATCGATCGCATGCCCCAGGCGTGAGAACGGGCCATCGGTGTCCAACTTTCCGGACTTGTCATCGACGGTGTAAGACTCCGATGAGTTGGCACCAAACTTGTAGCGGACAAAAACTTCTGACGGATCCGGTTCGAAGCGTGGTGAAACCCGGTTCGGTGATTGCTCAACGAAGGCCAGGATTTCTCCAATCGTAAGCCCATCAAAATTGAACTGGTCGATCAAAAGCTCATACTGGGCACTGGAAGGATCCATTCCGATTTGGTTGGCATTAAAAGCAACCTGAATCAGAAACTGACGAAATTGTGCGATGTTGAAATTGTCGCCATCCATTTTCGCAATTTCCCGGAACACTCCGTGGCGATCAAAAGGCATCCTTTCGAACAACGTCCAGGAGACGGCTTGTGGATTACTGTATTCCTCAAAGTTGGCAAACAACTCGAGCGAAGGAACCAATGTGAGTTCCGTGTTGGTCTGTTCCGTGACAAGAAACTTGCCAACGAAAGAAACAGGGGCTCGTAGAACATTTCCGTTTACGGTCAGATCCTGATCAGCGAAGGCGAATAGCTCGACTCTTTCAAGCGACATGTTGTCGTTGTCGACATCTGGTTGCTCGGCAGGAAAAGTAAACGTAATTGGTCCGTTGTTGTTGGTCACTGTACCACCGGACCACTCGCGTCCACGGCCAAGTTTCATCAACTCAATTTGCTGACTAAGGCCTCGCAATGATTCCGGTCCGTATTCAGCCGAACTGTATTCTCCAAAGATAACTTGCTGACGTTCAGCTTCGAATCTTGTAGCCCTCTCAAGTTGCTTCTCGACTGCTGACAAAGCTTTGCGACGAAGGTGAAGCGTTTGTGCCATTCCAATCATGCCCGCAGAGCCTGACAGAAAAATGAACACAAGCAGAACAGGATTCAGCCAGTGCCAGTCTTTTCTCGCAGAAAGAACTGCAAGCACGACCATCACGATGAAGAGCAGTCCAAGTATGGCGTAAAGGATCATGTGTGCTAAATCTGGTCAGGTAAAATGGAGCGTTTCTTGCGCCGAATTTCAGTCGAACACGGACGGTAATCCGCTTCTCTATATTACGTCCGGTGGCTTCACCTGGAATGGAAATTACCGGGCGAAGGCAACGTTTCGATGATAAATTGGGCAATTTCCCTGTCAAGTTTTGCTATCGACTTAAAAGTGCCCGCTGCTTGCCATTGCTTCATTGGTTTGTTTGATTCGCTCCAATGCGGACAAACGGTTTAAGTTTGACCGTGAAAAACCCCGAATACCGATAAAAGCCTGTGTATTGGCATCATCGGAATGATCGGGAAGTCCCGGTCAGGCCGCAGAGTCACTGGAAGCCCGCAGTTTCCAGCGATCGATACCAATCCAAAAGTCGGCGCTGCGGTTTTCTACAAATCCCGCACAGCCACTTTGCCCGAAAGTCTCGCTCCCGAATTGGCGTGACTAAATCAGGAACAACAAGGAAGCACTGTGTCCAAGACCCGCACAGCTACAAACAAAAGCAGCTACCGATGCGCCACGAAAGTGCGCTCCGTCACCCTGGCCGTCATGGTGATGGTGTGTTCTGTCCAGCTTCTGGCGATCGCCGGATGTCATCGCGGCTTCTATCGACGCCAGGCCGACGCAGAAGCCAAACGTCTGATCACGGAAAAGGCCGGGCAGCGATGGAGTTCTGCGACGGGCGACATCGAGATCAATCCAATGTCGCGAATGTTTGATCCGTTCTCGGCCGATCATCCGCCGATTCCTCCAGACGATCCGGCGTCTCACAAGTTCATGCACGAGGTCGACGACAAGCCTGGTTATCCGCACTGGCACTCCAACGGCAACATTGATTTCGCGGAGAACCCCGAGTGGCAATCTTACTTGCCCGTCAACGAAAATGGCGCCGTTGTCCTGTCGCTTTCCGATGCCTACAAGTTGGCTCTGATTCACAGCACCGACTTGCAGGAACAACGAGAAGAACTTTACCTCTCGGCCCTGGAAGTCTCCATTCAGCGTTTCGGATTTGACTCGCAACTCTTCACCGGATTCAACTCGTTCCTGACCAGCAGTGGTTCACTACAAAGTCCGACTGGTGAATCTTCAACGACCCTGGCCAGTTCGCTGGGCGCCAACGGTGAAGGTTTCTCGCTGAGCCGAATGGGAATCACGGGCGCGAACTTCGTTGTTGGTTTGGCCAATACGATTATCTGGGAGTTTTCCGGCAACAATACCCAGTCGGCAAACTCGCTGATCAACTTTTCGCTCATTCAGCCGCTACTGCGCGACGCAGGACGACAACGGATTCTCGAATCGCTGACTCAAGCCGAACGGATTCTGCTGGCCAACGTGCGACAATTGGAACGTTTTCGACGTGGGTTCTATCTTGAGATAACAACCGGACGAGCCGCCGGTGCAGGACCTTCGCAAGCCTCTGGCGCGTTCCTGGCCTCTCCCGGACTGGCGGGCTCCAATGTCGGAGGTTACCTCGGACTGTTGCAGCAGAAGCAGATCATCAACAACCTTGAGTTCAGCGTCGCCCAGTTCGAATCGCTGCTGATTCAGTTTAGAGAACTTTTCGAGCGCGACCGAATCGACAAACTTCAGGTCGCTCAGTTCGAATCCAGTGTTTACGGCCAGCAGCAATCTCTTCTGAACGCTCGAATCACCTATCAAAACTCACTTGATGCATTCAAGATCCTGATCGGCTTGCCACCTGATGTTGAAGTCGAGATTCAGGACCCCTATCTCGATGGATTCAAACTGATCGACGACGATTTCTCCAGACGCCTGGAATCCATCAAGGCGCTTCGAAGCGACGTCAGTATTCCCGTCATCGAATTGGGTGCTTCGATTCGCAAGTTGATTCGGGAAGCGATTCTCGAAGAGGAAGAGGGAAATGAAGTGGTTGTCGATAACCGACAGGTTAATGAAAAACTGAAGTCGTTGCTTCCCTTGTTGAAACAAACACGCGAACTGGCTCAATCGATCAAGAAAGAAGATCGCTCGAGAGTCCAACAGGACATCGATCGACTTGAAAATGTTCGCGAAGATCGACTGAACTACCTGGCCAACGTAAAACGTGATATCGAATCCGGGCGACTGAGTTCGCAGATCGAACCTCGCGTGTTCACAGAAGAGTCTGTGCCTGCGAAAGAGGAAATTCAGTTGCTGCTCGACGACAAGCGAAACAGACGGTCGCTGGTGGCAAAACTCAATAGCATTATCGATGAGATCGATGATCGCATTGACAGAATTGAAATGGGCGAGGACCCCAAAACGATGAAGGGTTCGGTGTTCTACAAGAGTATCGAAAATGATTTCGCCAGTCGAATTCCCGACCTGTTGACCGAAATCGACTCAATCATTCTTGAGATGGCCCTGCTTCAGGCGAAAGCTCGTACCAACGCGATCGAAATCGTGGACGTGAACATCGATTCCAACACCGCGTTCGAAACCGCACGCTGTCTTCGACGCGACTGGATGAACGCACGTGCGGCACTGGTCGATAGCTGGAGACAGATCGAATTTTTCGCTGACCAACTTGAGGCGGACGTGGATTTGGTTCTCACTGGAGAGATCGGAAACGCCAATGCTGACAATCCGTTTCGAATTCGATTCGACGACGGCAACATTTCGGCAGGTTTTCAGTTCGATGCACCGATTGTCAGACAGGCTGAGCGTAACACTTATCGCACAGCTCAAATCAACTACCAACAGGCTCGCCGAAGTTTCTATCAGTTTGAAGACTCGATCAATCAGAGTCTCCGTCAGACGGTCAGAAACATCGGTCAGAACAAGTTGCTGTTTGAACTCAACCGTCAGAACATTCAGGTCAACATTGACCAGGTCGAACTTGCTCGTGCACGCCTGATCGCTCCTCCGGGAATCGGCGCCGTCAGTAACGGAGATGGCAACACGGCCACCTTCCTGACAGGTGCGATCAACGGACTCACGGGTCAGCAAAATGCCTATGTCGGCCTGTGGACCGAATACGAAGTCCTGCGACGAAGTCTCGATTTCGATATGGGTACCATGGAAATTGATTCCCAGTTTGAATGGGTTGATCCTGGTGAAATTGATGCCACGATCGGCTCGCGCGTGGCGGCTCGTGAAGGCATTGCTGAAAACGACCGTTTCTGTTGTGGCTTGCAACAGGCTCAAGCACAGGCCTACCAGGAATATATTGTCAGCGAAGAAGTCATCGACTCTCAATACATCGAGCAACCCGGCAACGAATACGACGAAACGGACGCAGTCCTGGATCCACCAGTTGACGTACATCCGTACGAAAGCGATGCCACCAAAGGAATCGAGATTGATTCGGTTCCTGTTCCCGATGTTCCCAAAGTGCAGGAACTTCCACCCCCACCTCCGGTTGATTCGGTTCCTTTGATCGATTCTGCGAGCGAACCGCCATCGCTGAGCCAGAACTTTCCTGCCAAGTCACCCATCATTGGAGAGGTCATCAGCCGCCCTGCCCTTCAAAATTCGACGGCTGCTCCGTCGTTGACGAAATCTTCCAGAACTGGCTTTCTGGATCCGTTTCGCCGTGGCAAGCCGCGAGGTTCCAAACCGCGGTTGATCATTGGCGGCGCTCAGGGTTCACCATCTGATGTTGATCAAGGTGACTTTTCGGCTGATACGCTGAAACGTGCTTTTGAACCGATTCCCGAGCCACCCATAACCAGCGTTCAGGAACCCTCCGCCAGAACTGCCAAAGCGCAGGCAACATTCAAATCTCGTTAGGCTAACTGCATTGGCTTTGCCAGGTCACCGTTTCGCAAATGTCACGCGAGCGACTGGCATGGCACCGGATCGACAGGTCAAATCAGATCTGGCAGACAATTTAATAGTATGGGCGAAGCATCAAATAGCAGATCGGTCCCGTCACTGCCACGTACAACCACATCGGAAACGTGAACTTGGCGAACCGTCGATGACGCGCGATTTGGCCGGTGAAGCCGAAGACCCATGTGAATAGAATCAGCGGGAAACTCACCGCCGCCAAAACGATGTGCGAAATCAACAGCACAAAGTAAACAATTCTTATTGGGCCCTCTCCGCCGAATTTCGTTTCGGGAGTCGTGAAGTGATAGGCCACGTAACATAAAAGAAACGTCGCGGAGCAAATCATCGCGGCTGTGATCGCATTCTTGTGTGCTCGAACTTTCTGTTGTTGGACCTTGATCAACGCCACAACCAACAGGACGGCTACCACAGAATTCAAAATCGCGTGGATCGGCGGAAGGAAATGAAGTTCGACTCCGATATCCAATTTGACTCGCCGCATCACGCCAACGAGTGCCAGGACCGCAACGGTCAACACTGCCGCGATTGGGTAGAGCTTGCGAGCGAGCGGTAAATTCTCGGCGGGAGTTTCGTTACTCATCAGTTTCTTCTTT
>CAYUNP010000133.1:0-15124 GCA_964446085.1 uncultured Pirellulaceae bacterium | reverse complement strand
CGACTCTGCCATCGCAGGTCGCTGTGGACGATCGGGACGTTTTGGAGCTTCTGCTCCGCCGCGACCGCGACCACCGCGTCGTTGAAGTTCAGCGATACCTTTGGTGAACTCTTCTTTGGAGATCAATTTGTTATCGTCCTTGTCCATCGGCTTGATTCTCGCAGCCAGTCGATTGCCTTCGAGCTCTTCCATGCTGAGGCTACCGTCCTCATCCTTATCGGCCTGTTTGAAAAACTCATCTGGATCAAACCTTCTACGTCCTCCACGTCCTCCGCGAGGAGCTGCCTCTTCATCAGGATCAATGGACTCGGCGTCGGCATCAGAATCTTCATCCTTTTCAACCGTCTCACCTTTGTCAGCCAGACAGTACAGGTACTTTTGGCTTCGCAAAACGATCCGTCCATCACTGGCTGATGGTGAACCCCAGAAAATTTCTTTGTCCTTGGTAACTTGATTGACTGAAACCAGTTCGGTCTTGTCGCCTAACTCGAAAACATACATCTGGCCACTACCATTCATGTAATACAAGTGGTTGCCGACAACGATTGGCGAAGCATAGTCCAGCGTGCCAAATCGACCGCCCGTTTTCTTCATGCCTTTCAATCGTATTCGATCAACACGCTTGCCAGATTCGGCATCGACGACTGTCAGGATTCCGCTGGCGACCAGGTAGATTTTTCCCTCGTGGCGTACTGGCGTGGCGAATCTTGCCGAGTCGCGACCCTTCCATGCCGTGTTAGTTTCACTGATGTCACCCGTGCCGTCAGCGTCAATCGCAACACTTCCTCCGCCTGCAGTGAACGCGTAGACGCGTTTGCCCTGATGCAAAATGCTGGTGTAAGCGTGTCGAGAGTTCTTGGCATCAGCGAACCAACGCATCTTGCCGTTTTCCGGATCCAGGCCCCATAGCTCGTTCGCCACGACCATGACCAAATCGGTTCGGTCATCATCAACTTTGACCAGCGAGGGAGTTCCCCACATGCTGTCCAGGCCCTTGGCTTCCTGTCGCCAAAGTTCTTTGCCTGTGTTGCGATCGATACCAACAATCGACTGGCTCTCGGCCGACGCCGTTACGATGACGGTATCTTTATAGAGCACAGGGCTCGACGAAGATCCCCAACGCGTTGGATCAGATTCTTTGCCAACGTCTGCTTGCCAAAGTTCATTGCCCGACATGTCATAAGCGTAGACTCCGCTTTTGCCATAAAACGCGTAGATGTTTTTGCCATCCGAAACGGGAGTGTGCGAAGCGTACCCGTGAGCCGGAATGCCGGCACCGGCGTACTTGTCCTCAGGTGTCACAGCGTTGACATCTTTCTGCCAGACCTTGTCACCCGTCTTCATATCAACACAAACAAGATGCCGTTTCAGGTTTTCGATATCACCAGGGTTCTCTTGCGATTTTCCGTATCCGGAATAGCAAGTGATAAATATTTTGTCGCCGATAATGATCGGGCTGGACGCGCCTGGGCCAGGCAATTCTGTTTTCCAGGCCAGGTTTGCTGAGTCCGACCAGGCCGTCGGAGCAGCTTTGCTGGAAACGCCAGCACCTTCTGCTCCTCGAAAACGAGGCCAGTCTTCAGCATTGGCATTTGAACAAATTAACGAGCACGCAAATACGATGGCTAGATTTGCGACGATTCTGGCAGAGTTAGTCATGACCATTTCTTGTTTTAGATGGAATCAGGAAGCCATCACTTTACACGATTTTCAGCCGCAAAGTGTAGATTGATGCCCCAAAGTAAAAACGTTCACTTTCTCGTTTCATCAAGACTTACAACGGGGCTTCTGGAACCGTACCGATCAGAACTCTGCACGCACGCCGTCAGCACCGTCGATCCTGAGCTACGTCAGTTCTGCTCGATGGCTGAGAAGAATCGGGTTTCGCCGTTTGCTCAACAGCCGGGAACGGTAGTCAGAGTTTCCAATAAAGGCCTGGAATAACCTATGGACAGGTGCGGAGCGTGTAAAATTCCACCAGGAATATAGCTTCGTCAGAAAGGGTTCAACATGTTTGGTGCAATCGTCGGCGATGTGGCAGGATCACACTATGAGAACTTTCCAACCAAGTCGACCGACTTTGATTTTTTTCGCGAACACAGCTGCTTCACCGATGATTCCGTTTTGACGATCGCAGTCGCTGACTGGATCTTGCACGGCGGCCAGCTCTACAAATATTTCCATGACTATGTCGAACGCTATCCTCGCGCCGGCTACGGAGGAACGTTCATCAATTGGGCTCGTGGTGGCGACACTGAACCTTACAACAGTTGGGGCAATGGCTCTGCGATGCGTGTTTCACCAGTCGCCTACGCGAAGGACTCGCTGGAAGAAGTTCTGGCTCTTGCCCGGCAGTCAGCATCGGTTACTCACAATCATCCCGATGGAATCGCTGGTGCCCAGGCGACTGCGGGCTCGATCTTCCTCGCCAGAACCGGCAAATCAAAATCGGAGATTCGCACATTTGTCGAAAGCAAATTCAACTACGACCTTTCGCGCAGTATTGAAGAGATCCGTCCCAACTATTCGTTTGACGTTTCCTGCGCGGGCTCAGTCCCGGAATCGATCATTGCGTTTTTACAATCAGACTCGTTCGAGTCTGCCGTACGACTGGCAGTTTCCCTGGGTGGCGATGCGGACACGATGGCTTGCATCGCCGGCGCCATTGCAGAACCGTTTTACGATGGCATCCCAAATAATCTTTTAAGTAAAACGAAAACTTACCTCGACAGCCAACTCCTCGAAACTGCCGACAAGTTTTGTGACCAATTCGTTGGCTGAGTCCTGCCGTAATCTGCTTCAACTCACGCGTGATAACAACACGGTTCAACGAATCCCCTTTAGCCGGAATTATTGCAGATTCCGCATCAACGCCAATACTGTCCAGGCAGTGAGCGGCAAGGCGCTAGCCGCCGGTACCTGACGCGAAGAACCGACGGCTAGCGCCTTGTCGCTCACAAAAACAGGTATCGTTCACACAGAATCACTTGTGCACATCGTCGCGCGTTCGAGCCTCACTGGGATGCGGAATGATGTTCGCCCATTCGCTGGCATCGGAGCGGGCAACAACGGCCATCACCGGTTCGGTGTCACTGAGGTTGTAGACTTCGTGCGGGACGCCCGGTTCGATGTAGATAAAGTCACCAGCTTCGTTGTCAATCGTGTGCTCAAGTTTCTCGCCGTAAATGTGGCGAACGTTGCCCTTGAGGATGTACAACATCAACTCGAATCCGTCATGGATGTGGGCGTAAGCGATGGCGCCCGGGGCAACCGTCGCAACGTTCATGGAGAGCTTTTCCGCGTTAACGTTTTTTGCACTCAAACCCGCTTTGTATCGGATGCCGTTCCAACCGCGAAAGTTCTCGCCGTCGAGAACCTGCTTCGTACGGATGACCGAAATTCCGTCTTTGCCTTCAACGAATTCGGACAGGTCGTGCTCAACATCGGACATGGTTGCTTCCTCGGTTACTTGCTGTGATATCGCCCTAATTGTAACCGATCACATTTCCTGTGCTTTCTCCACATCTACCGAAGACTGGTCGACGCTTCCGTGAATCCAACATCGGCGGAAAGGATCAACGACTCGGCTTGCTATCGCTCCGCAACGATCTGGAAACTTGAGTTTGTGTGTCGACGTCGAAACACGACCATTGTCAGCACGAACACTTCAAACCGCGGACGTTAACCGCGTTTACTGGACGGAAACCGGGCGCTAATTTTAGAGCCGTGAAATCTTCGACAGTTGGGGGGCTCAAAACACCCAAAAATGGCATATCAGTCAGACCAATGTCTTGGAAACAGCCCTTCCGATTGATATCATCTCCCGCTCAAGCGGACACTGCCAACCACCATCGACCACACATTGCAGCAGTATTTGTATTTGCGGGATCTACCGCACCCTATTTTTGTGGAGAAGTTATATCAATATGAGCAAGTCAAAACTTGAGTACATCTGGCTTGATGGATATCAGCCAACACAATCTCTTCGCAGTAAGACCAAAGTCGTTTCGGACTTCGGCGGCAAGCTTGAAGAATGTCCACAATGGTGCTTTGACGGAAGCTCGACCGAACAAGCCGAAGGCAACTCGTCTGATTGCCTGCTTGAGCCAGTGGCCATCATCCCTGACCCGGACCGCAACAATGCTTTCCTCGTCATGTGTGAAGTTCTCAACGCCGATGGAACGGCACACGTTTCCAACGGTCGCGCGACGATCGACGATGATGACTGCGACTTCTGGTTCGGTTTCGAGCAGGAGTACTTCCTGTGGGACAATGAAACAGACAAGCCACCTGGATTTCCAAGCGGTGGTTTCCCTGGGCCCCAAGGTCCTTACTATTGCTCCGTTGGTGCCGCCAACGCACACGGACGCCACGTGATCGAAGATCACCTTGACGTTTGCCTTGAAGCTGGACTCAATGTGGAAGGTATCAACGCCGAAGTTGCTGCCGGCCAATGGGAATTCCAGGTTTTCGCCAAAGGTGCCAAGGAAGCTGGTGACCAGGTTTGGTTGGCTCGCTATATCCTCGAGCGTTGTGGCGAAAAGTACGGTATGGCAATCAACTACCACCCAAAGCCATTCGGCGAAATGGACTGGAATGGTTCCGGCATGCATGCCAACTTCTCGAACTCGACACTGCGTGACTGTGGTGATCAAGGGGTCTACGACAAGATTTGTCAGGCTTTTGAACCACGAGTTAAAGAACACATCGCGGTTTATGGAGCCTACAACGACCAGCGACTTACGGGAGCTCACGAAACCCAGTCGATCGATCAGTTCAGCTACGGCGTGTCCGATCGTGGTGCTTCGATCCGTATTCCAGTTGCCACCGTCACTAACGGCTGGAAGGGCTGGTTGGAAGATCGTCGCCCGGCCTCAAACGCGGATCCATATCGCGTCGCTGCCGAGATCATCAAGACGGTTAAAAACGCCTAACACCTATACATCCCCCGATTGACACCATGATGCCAAACCCCGCTCGTTTTCGAGTGGGGTTTTTTCGTGTTTACTCGAAAACAGGTTGTTTGTTGCGTCGGTGCTTGGTGATAGAATCTGGCTCCATCACGACACCCAACTGATCGCCTGACGGCAGCCGCCGATCGAGGCTAATTCATGGAATATATCTCCAACCTTTTCGAATACTTTTCGTCCAACCTTCTGGATGCAACGGCGTGGATTTTGATCGCTGCCGTTCTGGGAATCCTGGCGCTGCTGATGCTCGCGGGACAGTATTTGAAACGTCAACCGGAATCGAAGTTCGATCCGGCGATCGTCGGCAAATTCAATCAGAGACTGTACTTCTGGTTCATGATTTGTGTGCTGCTGGCGGTGGCGCTGTTTCTGGGTCCGATTCCGACGGTCATCCTGTTCGGCTTGCTTTCCTTTTGGGCTCTGCGCGAATTCATCACGATGACGCCGACGCGACTCGGGGATCACCGAACCTTGTTTTGGGTATTCGTTGGCTTCACGCCGATTCAGTACATTCTGGTTGCGATGAATCAGTACGCACTGTTCACCGTCATCATTCCCGTCTACGCCTCGCTGTTTATCCCCGCGCGAATTGCGTTCACCGGCGATCGGGAGAGATTTCTTGAGCGAACGGCGAAGATTCAGTTCGGCCTGCTGATATGCGTCTACGCGTTGAGCCATGCAGCAGCACTTTTGAACCTGAACCTGATGAAGTGGGACCCGATTCAAAACAAGATGATCCCCTGGAACGGAGTTCAAGCAGGATTGCTGTTGTTTTTCATGATCATCGTGCAGGTCAGCGACGCCCTACATTTTGTTTGGGACCGTCTCTTCGGCAAGCATCTGATTGCTTCCGAAGTCAACGAAACCAAAACGTGGGAAGGGCTTATCGGCGCAGCGCTGTGCAGTGCTTTGCTTGGAAGTTTGCTGCAGCTTTTGCCGCAGATAACCCCCTTCACCTGGTACGGCGCGGCTTTCATGGCACTGGTGATTAGCGTAATGGCGTCCTCAGGAAGCATGACCATGTCGGCGATCAAACGCGACCGTGGTGTGAAGGACTACGGCTCTCTGGTGCAGGGCCACGCTGGAATTCTTGACCGGATTGATTCGATCTGTTTTGCGGCACCAATTTTTTTCCACCTGACGCGGTACTTTTTGACCGCCAATCCAATCGTTCCCTAGCGTTTTCGTAGCATGTCCAATCTTAAAGAAACAATCGAATCGCTGGATCTTCCGGTGCCTGAAGAAAGCATCTGCGCTCAACTTTCGGCATATTGTGACGCACTCTGGAAAGCCAACGAAACCGTCAACCTGACTCGGCATACGACATATGAAAAGTTTGTGACGCGTGATTTGGTGGATACAATTCAGGTATCACGATTGATTCCTGCCGGCAAAAGCGTTCTGGACATGGGCTCCGGCGGCGGCGTTCCCGGAATGGTCCTGGCGATCCTGCGACCTGACCTGGAAGTGACTCTTTCAGAATCAGTTGGCAAAAAATCAGTGGCGCTCGAAGCAATCGCCAAAGAGATCAAACTTGATTCCGAAATTCACAACTCGCGTGCCGAAAAACTGTTGGAAGACTTCAGCTACGATTTCACGACCGTTCGAGCCGTCGGGCCATTGCACAAAATCTGTACCTGGCTGGACGCTGTCTGGACTTCTGCAGGAAAGATTCTGGCGATCAAAGGACCGAACTGGAAAAACGAGCGTAACGAAGCAGCCGAGAAAGGTTTGCTCAAGAAAATCGACATTGAGGTGGTCGCCGAGTATCCTTCACCTGGTGCCGACTGGAACAGCTTTATTCTTCAGATCAGCGCCAAAGGGTATCGCAAACGATAAAATCAGGGAGCGCCTATGACCAACAATCTCTCCATGATCTTTTCGGCGGATGTTTCTGGCAAACCTCCTACCGACTTCTCCAATGACTTTCGCAAATTCGAACAGTTCAGTCAGTTGAATTCCGGCGGCAAAGCGGATCTGATCGTTTGCCGGGACAGCAATCTTGGCCGCCCAGTGGTGCTGAAGAAGCTTCGCAAGGACGTCGCCAACTACGACAAGGAACTTTCCCGACTGCTACGCGAAGCCCGCATTACGGCTCAACTCCAGCATCCTGCCACAGTGCCCCTGTACGAGATGGGCCAGGACGATGACGGAAACTGGTACTTCGCAATGAAGAAGATCGAAGGCCAAACCCTGTTTGAGATTATCGTCGGTCTCTATCACCGCGAAGAAAACGTCGAGAAACATTTTAACCTGACTCGTTTGCTGAACATTTTTTGCCAGGTCTGCGATGCGTTGAGTTACGCGCATGCCCGGGGAGTCATTCATCGTGACATCAAACCGGAAAACATCATCATTGGCATGTTCGGCGAAGTTACCCTGATCGACTGGGGAGTCGCCAAAGTCTGGGGCATGCCAAATGAAGGCGACGATCAGAAAGGCAACGATCGGGGTGGTACGCCGCTGTATATGTCTCCCGAGCAAATTCTGGGACACAAACCAGTCGATGAACGAACCGACGTCTTCAGCATGGGAATCGTGCTTTATGAGATGATGACGCAGCGCGAACCATTTCGTGGCCCAACGATTCAGGACACGTTCAACAACATCATCAACAGCGAACCGAACGAACCGCGCAAGGCCGCCCCCCATCGTTTCATCCCGATCCCGGTTGAACAAATTTGCCTCAAGGCGATCGCCAAGGACCCGGCTGAACGTTTTCAATCCATGGATGAGATGGCGGCAGCAATTAACAGCTTTCAAAACGAAGCATTGATGCGCGGTAGCATCTAATTTGCGTGTCCGGGGCTGTCTCACCTACAAGTTCAGCGCAAAGAAAAAGCTCCGATTAATCAACCGGAGCTTCACGTTTCAAGTTGCTCAACTCAAACTATCGCCACTTGGAAAACAGTTTGGCTCTTCGCCCTTCAGGCGCCTTGGGAGCAATCACGGGCAATGGCTGAATATCGTAAGCGATCGCCTTTGCTCCCTTCAGTTTTTGCAGAGCTTTCGGAACGGGAACTCCTACCGCAACAGGTTGGCCATCGCCGCGATGTCGAACCTTGCCCTTATATTTCAGAATCGTCTGACGAATCAGTGGATTCTGAACTTCATTTCCGCTTGCGTCTGTTTTCTTGAGCCAGTCAAAGCTACCTACACAGACGTAACTCTCTTCGCGGTCGTGGAAAATCCATGCTTCAACACCTTGGGCACGCAAAGCTTTGGTGAGCATATCCGCCTTGTTGGCACATTCGGCTAACTGACTTTCGACACCTTGATTGTTTATTTTGCGCCAATTCAGATCATCAAGCCCCCTTTTGATTTGGCTTGAATTGATAACTGTCTTTCCTCGAAACGTCGCCACACGGACGCTGTACCTTCCGGGGCAATCAAGCAAACTGTAACGACGAACTCGCTTGTTCAGATCAATGACGAACTTGTCAATACTGTGGGCCGTGAAGTAGTCTTCGGGCAACATCGGATTGGGCAGCAGGAAAGCACTACTCAATGCTTGACCTTTTCGTCCATGTGCCCGATTTACAGCCTCCTCGTAGAATCTCAGCCTTCCTCCGGCCAAATCATCGTCATTCGCCAACGCATCCGGGTCGCCTCCGGCAAGTGACTTCGGCGCAATTCGTTTGATTTGAGCCATTACCTTTTGAGCCCGTTCGTCATCGACAGCACTAAAACTACCAACCAGGACGGCAGTTTCCGTAATCACAGAACCGTTTGCCGTGACAAGCTTCTCCTCGACCATGACTGGCTGGCCGTCAGCTCCAAGGGCAACTCTGCCATCGGGACCTCGAACGTACTCTTTGCCGATCAATGCATTGTTCTGAATCTTTTCAGTCAGATCGAAGCGATGTGTGTAAGTGTAAGCATCCAGCTTGTAGCTTTGGCGAAGTTCAGCCGCAAGTCGCTGGGCCTGCTGAACACCATCGTCGCCTGAAAACGAATAGCACATGATCAACCATGGACCCATTTTTTCAGTCAAGGCTAACGACTCAGCAGTAATAGCAGACCTCGTGAACGGAAGCCTTGGCCGCTGAGCTTCAGCAGTTTGCATGCTTGCCAACGCGATGGCCATCATGACAACAGCGGCAATTGAACAGTTTCGCACCTTCATTGGTTGCTCCTGAGTTCGATCTTTTTGAAACGCGGCGGGACGTTAGCAAAACCAAAATCCGGGCTCCAGATCATTTCGGCATTTCCTCAGAAAATCGCTAAAGTCGATCGGATTGGTAGCAAATCTCCAGAAAAAAAAGGCTCGCCAAGAGACAGCACCGTTCACAAACTGTGATCTCGAACCATTAAAGGAATTCAAAAACACCTTCTCGCCCCACATCGGCTAATATGATCCCGAAATAACTACCGCTATAGCAGCTAAAAGCAAGGCTAATGTGAAAATCTTAATGATTGATATTTAAGGGCATCAATGTCACACTAATTGCTGACGTGAAAATAAGGCCCTCACTTACTACCCTCCTGTTGGAACAGACAATGCAATACAGCTTCAGACTCGCCGAACTTCTTGGTCATGTACCCGATCCGCGCAAGCGTCCGGGAACAATCAAGGCCATTGTTGAATACACTGGCTTGGATCGGCATCAAGTCGCTGCACTTCTCAAGAACGAAGTAAAATACATCCCCCTAAAAGCTCTTTCCCGGCTTTGCGATTTTTTAATCGAGCATGGTCATGCAACACCCGACCAGCTTCCGGGGGCGTTGTTTGCCGTTGAGCCCGAGAACTTTTGGGAACTGCTCGCGCGCCGCAAGCGTTTGGAGATGTGCGTTGGCGTTCGCAAGGATGACAATCCTGATAGCGAAGTCTCCTTCGTGGCGGCATCGGATTCCGTGCTTCTGGGTGAACTTCTCAACGGCGTAACGACCCTTGGAGGCACCGCCAAGCTTCGCAAACCAGCGGACGCATCAGCAGCTCTGGCAGCCGAAGAGTTACCGCAACCGGAACACCTTAAACAATCGCTTGTCTGGAGTCCCGGCCAGGCGGATGAGTCAGAAGTTGCTCGTCGAGCCCGACAGGTTCACGATCGATTCTCGGATTCAAAAGGAGACAAGGCGCTCGTCGGCATTGGTAGCACCAAAAGTAATCCAGTCGTCGAAATCATCCTTGCCCAGTCGTTCAACTGTAACGCCTTCGAGTCACAGGATTCTGTCGCAACACCAGCGGAACGATCGCTTCCGTTTTTCCTTCGCTATCGTGACAACGACCCACATCCTGCTTCCTGCATGGCCGGGTTGAACTTGAGCGAGAACGACAAGAATCTGAAGGAAGGTTTGTACTACGAAGATGCCAGCGGAAAATGGGTCCGTTGCGGATCCGGGAAAGCAAAAGAAGAAGTAGCTTTCGTGTTCTACATGCACCGCGAATCACAAGGACGTCTGGAAATGGTGATGGGCGGTTTCTCCGGAAAAGCAACTCGATTGCTGGCACGCGCTTTGGCAACCCGAGCCGAAGATTTCTGGCCACCGGTCTACACCAGTCAGGGCATGCAAATTGGTGCCTTCATCGTTGAGTTCACCATGCCTGCTGGCAAGAAGGAAACCGACATTCTCCGCACGGACCTTGTGGCGACTGCAGAAGTGACCCGGATTCCGGAAGAGTCGATCGCCAGACGCCTGGAAAAGCGGGTTTAACTGGTGGAGCCAGTGGATGAGCACCACTGATCGTCAACGGTGCTCGTCCCGATGCCTTTAACGGCAATACCGTTCAATGAAGGTGGGACAGGCTTCGAGCCTGTCAAATTTTATCGAAGTTGTTTTACGTTTCGCCGGGCGGCAGTAGGTTCACTGGCTGGAAACCTATGCCACCTTTGATGCTCGTTGAAGGTACTTTAACGGTTCGTCCGATTGCGCACACAGTCGTCTGCACGCTGCCAAACAGACCGACCGTTCCGATTGTGTGATACGTAGCGTTGATTCCGCGTCGGCGGAGGCGAATCGTGGATAACGTTGCCCAAAGCCAATCCTCCCCTATTGGCCCGATGTTTGTTTGCCGAAACCAGACACATCGGAAGTTCGAGTGCGCATTTTGCGCCGCCAATCGCTGGAGGATGGTTTCCAAGTGTCGAAAGATATCAACGTTGTTGCATTGGTTAAGGGTGAAGAGCGATATATTTTTCTCTTCAACGACCAGCAGAAAAGTCAAACACTACGCACACTCGGGCGGTACGCCTCCAATCCCGAGTTGAGTTTTTCGTGGTATGACGCCGCGGTTCTGAGTCAGAAAGTTCGCAACGCCGCTCGCGCCGAGGAAAAAACTGACAACATCTTCGATGCCCGTTCGGCGATTTCAGAAGATCTGTTTTCCAGCGACGACTTTTAGACTGCAGGTCTGAGGTTATATGCCAGCAGATTTTGAATCCGCGATCGTCCAATTTCTTCGCTACCTGAAGAACGAGCGAAACTCATCAGAACTCACGATCAAATCGTATCGTGAGGATTTGACGATTCTCAATGGTTACTTTCTCGAGACGATGGGCCGCTCTCCTGACCCCGGCAGTATTTCTCCGCTGGATCTGCGTGGCTACGTGGCTGCACTTCATGAAGCTGGCTATGCTCCAACTTCGATCGCCAGACGGCTAGCGTCGCTGCGAAGCTTCTTCAAGTTTGCTCAACGGGAAGGTCTTGCCGAATCGAATCCGGCCAAGCCATTGCGAAATCCGCGTCGTCAAAGGAAGCTGCCTCATTTTCTCACCAGCGACGAAATCGGAATGCTGCTGGCAGCTCCACCGAAATCGCAACCGATGGGATTACGGGATTCGGCGATCCTGGAAACGTTGTATTCAGCCGGCCTGCGCGTTAGTGAACTCGTTGGCATCAACCTCAACGACCTGGACCTGGAAGATGGCCTGGTTCGCGTTCGCGGTAAGGGCAAGAAGGAGCGACTGGCTCCCTTGGGCAGCTATGCCGTCAAGGCAATGCAGCAGTGGCTGAGAATGCGTGCCCCCGACGAGAAGGAAGCTGGCAAAAAGGGTGCGGTGTTTTTGAACAAGTTCGGCAAACGCCTAACGACCAGAAGTATCGGGCGAATGCTGGAGAAGTATCTCAAGCTAACGGGGTTGGACCTGAGAACATCGCCGCACACGTTGCGTCACAGTTTCGCCACTCATTTGCTCAACGGAGGAGCAGACATTCGCAGCGTCCAGGAGTTGCTGGGACACAAGTCGCTGGTGACCACGCAAATCTATACGCACGTCAGCACGGCCGGCTTGAAGCAGGCTTATGAGAAAGCCCATCCTCGCGCCCGTAACACGGCGTAGTCTCGCTCCATTGTGACTGCGGTGTCTCGTCGCAGTATTGAAAAGTAAAAACTGCGGCGAGACGCCGCAGCCACAAGATTTGGGCCAGGACTACACTTTCTCTACTGCATTCAAAAGCGATTTCAATTCACTGCCCGGCCGGTACTTCTTCGCAAGCGCGTCCATCGAACTCAATAGCTGCTGGTAGAACCCAACATCTTTCGCACATCGCACCAACAACCTCTGCAATCCGCTCGTGTCGCCCGTTTTAAAATAGCCGCGATAGTCAGCACCAAGCACACCGACGTGACCATCGATTTTTGATGCGATGATCGGCAAACGATGACCGATTGCCTCGAACAGCACATTGGGCGCTCCTTCGGATCTTGAAGTGTTGACCAGCAAATCGCTCGACCGCATCAAAGACTGAGCTTCGCGATACTCAACACTTCCCAACCAGTTCCAGTTCGCATTGCGTTTCGACTCCAGACTGGCCCGTTGGCGAAAAGAATCCGTACGCGCTCCTCCCACATGCTTCACGACGACAGATAAGTCCTGTGGGAAGTCCCGCACGGCCATCGCAGCTCGAAACGGATCTTTCTCGGATCGCAAATGACCAACCACGCAAGCCTGCAACACTTTGCCGACGTTTCGTTTTGGAACACGACGCTTCACCACATCCATCATGACCACTGTGGATTTCGATCGCCACACTGGCTGCATCCGCTTCGCCATCAGTGGCTGCAACAGCACAATCTGATCGCAAGTGTTGAGTGACTTGATTGCTGTCGCCGACTGTCGTTTGCGGGTCGGAGAAAGATCCCGATAAATGTCAGTCCCGGAAAGGGCTACGATCGTTTTACGCTCCGGATACAGCTTTTTAAAATGCAGCAACGCGGGACCGCTACGTCTGGCGTGCAATCCAATGAGAATTTCAGCATCACAATCGTCGACCTGGCCCACTTCATGAAGGATCGCGACACGATACCCCGCAGAGCGCAACGACCGTTGCCAACGACTGGCCGTGACCCAATTCCCTGACCGCGTCTCAGGAGTCGCAAGCGAGAAGATGGCAATCTTCAAATTCAAATTCCCGGAGCAAGGATATCGTTTAGCCGTTCATCATTGATTACACCCGGCTCGGGTTCAGCATTCCCAGCCCGATTTTTCTTCTTGCTGAATGACTGCACCGTCTCGTTCCAAAAGTCATTCGTTTCTCCTTCAGGAAAACGCAGATCGCGAATCCCTTCGTCCCACGCCCTGATGACCCATTCGCGTGCTTTGCGAGGATTTTTTTCCAACAGCACTTCATGTTCAATAATGCGACGGTAGAGCGTATCGCGATCATTCCGCAGCCAACGCATTCCGGGTTCCAGCGGATTATCCATCTGTAAAAGTTTTCGATACTGCTTGATCGCCGAGATCTGTTGTGTCGATACGCCTGAATCCCAATCTGCGTGAGCCTGTTCAAGCTTACTTTGCGGCGAATTCACACTGGTGAAAAAGAACCAGCCACCGACCACCAAGGCCGCCACCAGCAACAGAGGCAGCAGCATCGAGAGCCCTCGTCGGGATCCGAACAGGATTTGAAGGCTGACGAACAGGTGAAACATGCGCTCAATGCCATGCATGTTTCGCCCGCCAATGTTTCTGAATCTCGGGTCACGTCCCCCGATTCGTATACGCATAATTTCGCCGAATGGTTACTTTTGGTTTACAGTCGCTTTGACCCGACGTACAATCGGTCTCGCTGACGCAATCATATCATGTTGTTTGAAGCTTTGGCCAGTTTCGCTGGCGCCGCAAGCCCATCGACCTGGATCAAACTCCCCGAATTTCGGAATATAAACATGGCGACTCTTTTAACACGCAAAGACAGCGACATTTTGGTGGTCTACTTTCAGGACGTCAGTATTATCGACGAAGCACGCATCACCGGCCTCGGTGACGAGCTTTTGGAGTTGATCAAAACCGAGAACAAAAAGATCGTCGTCAATTTCGAGAATGTGAGCTTCATGTCATCCGCCATGATCGGCAAGTTGATCCATTTTTCGACCCGCTGTAAGGAAGAAAAGATCCTGATTCGGCTCTGCAATATCAATGAAAACGTGATGAAAGTTTTCACGTTGATGAATCTGGAGAAGGTCTTCGACATCGATGCCGACGAAAGTGATTCTGTGGCAAAGTTGAAAAAAATCTGATTGGATCGGGTGATTTTCGGCTCAATTGATTCTTTCAGGACGGGACGTTGAAGTGGTAACTCGGATATCGGCTCGGGGGTGACTGGCTGTCGGGGCATTTTTCTCGATGATTGCTGCTTTTTCGACGCGGTGTCGGGGTCCCGATGTTGACACCCGTAAGAAATCGCATAGCCTCAACATCCTGATCTACCTGTTTTCACAACCTGTTTACTTCCGAGGAAAAACCATGAATCGAAATTCGGGATGGATTGCGGCTCTCACGTTCGCAATCGTATTTTCACTAACTACCTTCAGCTCGATCGACACTTCTGATGCTCAGCTATTTAGCAGAGGATGCGGTGTTCAGAAAAAAAGCTGCGGATTGTTCTCCAAACTCCGCAGCGGAAAGTCGTGTGCTTCGAGCTGTCGTCCGGCGATGACGACATGCTCGGCTCCGGCACCAAAATGTTGCCCAGCGCCTGCTCCAACTTGTTGTCCAGCGCCTGCGCCTGCACCAGCATGCTGTCCAGCACCTGCTCCGGCTCCTGTTTGCTGTCCGGCACCGGCACCTCCTGTTTGTTGCCCACCGCCTGCACCTGTTTGCCCACCGCCTGCGCCTGTTTGCTGCCCTGCTCCTGCACCGGCACCAGTTATCCTGGCTCCAGCGCCAGTTTGTGCTCCGGCTCCAGTTTGTGCTCCGGCTCCAGTTTGTGCT
>CAYUNP010000132.1:0-15136 GCA_964446085.1 uncultured Pirellulaceae bacterium | reverse complement strand
AACTGATTTTCCAGGAGTTCAAGGGAACCGGTAACATGGAATTGGTGCTCAGCCGCGATTTGGCTGACATGCGAATCTGGCCTGCGATTGACATTGCCAAATCAGGCACGCGTCGCGAGGAACTGTTGCTGAGCCCTGAAAGTCTGGACGCGATCACCAAATTGCGGCGGACGCTGATGTCAATGAATGATCCGAAACATGCGATGAGTGAATTGACCAAGCATCTTTCCAAGCATAAGACGAATCAGGTTTTTGTTGACAAGATCGCAAAGCAAATTGAAGCGCTCTAGTGGGCTGTCTGATCTGATTTGAAAAAACGATCGGGTGCCATGCCGATGCTTGCGTGAGCATGTTTGCGCAAACGTGAGCTTGGTGCCCGTCAATTCAGCTCTGACGAACCACTGGTCGTTGGATCGAACCTGAAATTATCGCCAACTTCGAAGCGCATGTCTGCGAATACTGACAAACCAAAAATTGTCTACCTTACTGCGGGCGCCGGTGGAATGTTTTGCGGCAGTTGCATGCATGACAATGCGCTTTCGCGTTCGCTCGAAAAAACAGGTTGGGACATTCAACTGATCCCGACCTACACGCCGATCCGCACTGACGAACAGGATGCCAGTGTCGATCAGGTTTTCTTTGGTGGCATCAATGTTTTCCTGCAGCAGAAGATTCCTTTCTTTCGCTGGTTGCCGAATTCCATGGATCGCTTTCTGGATAACCCCAAGTTGATTCGTCGCGTGACGGCAAAGGCGATGGACACCGATGCGAAGACTCTGGGCAAGCTTGCGGTTTCGATGCTTAAAGGTGTCGATGGAAATCAACGCAAGGAAGTTCGCCGCATCTGTCAGTGGCTTGCCACGACGCAGCCGCAATTGATGATCTTCAGTAATATCCTGATCGGTGGTTGTATTGAAGCGATCAAAAAGCAGTTGGAGTTGCCGATTGTTGTCACGCTTCAGGGAGATGATGTGTTTCTCGATTCGTTGCAGGAACCGTTTCGCTCACAAGCACTCAAACGAATCGAAGATATCGGGAAACACGTCGACGCGTTTGTTGTACATTCAGAATTCTATCGTGATTACATTTGCGATTACATGAATCTGGAGAAAGACAAATTTCATGTAACGCCGCTCGGTTTGGAACTGGAGGACTATGAGCCGTTTCGAGGAATCCGGCAGAGTTCAGCGCCAGATGGGCAGACGATTGGCTATCTGGCTCGATTGGCGCCGGAGAAAGGTCTGCACTATCTTGTCGATGCATTTATCGGCTTGAAGAAAGATCCGCGATTCGAATCGTTGCGATTGCGGATCGCAGGATGGTTGAGTCCTCAAAATAAATCGTATGCCGATTCACTGTTTGCCAAACTTGATGACGCCGGTTTGAAATCACATTACGAGTATGTTGGCGCTATCGAACGGGATGAGAAGCTGGACTTTCTGCGTTCACTTGATTTGTTTTCTGTTCCGACTGAATATCTGGAACCCAAAGCTCTTTATGCACTTGAAGCGATGGCTGCCGGATTGCCAGTAATTGCTCCAGATCACGGAGCTTTTCCGGAACTTGCCAAAGCAACTGAGGGTATTCGCCTGTTCGCCGCCAGGGATGTGGACTCTTTGCAGAATTCAATCGCCGTTCTGGCTGACGACGAAACCCTCCGTCAGCGAATCGGGCAGCGGGGACAGGCAAGCGTTTTTGAGCACCGGAATGCGACGGTTATGGCGAGGAATACGGGCGACTTGCTGCTTGAGATCCTTGAATAAAAGCAATGAATTGAAAATTGGCTTCCTTGGGCTCGTTTACAATTATGCTGGACGCTTGCCATTTTATGAGGAGGTATCTCGTGCAATCGTATTTCGTCGCAGTCTTCGCGGTGGTCGCTTTTCTTTCATCGAGCTTGTGTGCTCAGGAATCGCCCAGTATCCAGCTTTTTCAGGATGAGCAGGCAAAGCTCACTCAGGAGCAGGAAAAACTCGCTGAATTGACTGCTCCAGCCCAGGAATTGAAAGCTTCAACTGAAGAAGATCTCGAAGGATCAACACCGTTCGAAGTCGATTCCGCGCAGCTGCAGTTGATTGTCAACGTGGAGATCGCCAGCAGAGAAGCGGGCATCATTCAGTCGATTGGCTTCGTTGAAGGAAACGAAATCAAGGTTGGTGATGTGATCGTAAACCTGGACAAGGAGCAGGAGTTCGCCAACGAAAAAAGTGCGCGTAGTGAGCTCGATATCGCCAAAGAAGAAAGCAATAACGACATCGATTTGCGATTCGCAAAGGTCTCTGTAGACGTCAACAGAAAAGTCTATCAACGTTCGCTTAACGCGAGAAAGCAGTTTGCCAAATCGGTTTCAAAGACGGAGCTCGAAAGTTTGAAACTCGAACTGGAACGCTCAAGACTATCCGGTGAACAGGCAGAGAAGACCGCCGCCGTGAGCGAGTTGACGGTCGAGCTGCGAAAGGCTCAGTTGGAACTCGCACGTGTGCGGCTGGAGAGTCGTCAAATCAAGTCGCCCGTTAGCGGGATCGTCGTTGAGGTTCGTCGTCAGGTTGGCGAATGGGTTCAGGCCGGGCAACCGATTGCTCGAGTTATCGATTTGAAAAAGCTGCGAGTTTCGTGCAATTGTCCGCTGGAAAAAGCCTCGCCTGAAGCAATCGCAAAAAAGGCAATCTTTGTCTACGAAGGAAACGAATACGAGGCCAAGGTCGTTTTCGCCAGTCCGGAAATTGATCCCAATGTCCGTGACTTCATTGTGTTGGCTGAGGTTGAGAATCCGAACGGTGTTTTGAAACCCGGCATGGGTGGGTCGATCAAGCTGCGGGCAAAAAAGAAGTAGGCCCTTTAAGAGCTTACTGCTTCGCAAGCATCATGGCCGCGAGGTTGTTCCGACTGTTCTGTTTTAAAAAAACATACGAAGTCGTTAGCCGTGGATTGATTTCAATGATGAAATCTTCGTTGAATGAATTTCCAAGGACCATGTCGATCCCAAAATGGCCACGCGTCTGCGGAAGCGCTGCGACCAGTTTTTTGGCCAGGTTCAAAGCGCGAACTTTCAATCCTGAATCCAGTGGAAACTCTGCTCGTAAGTAAACTCCAAATGGTTCGGTGTCAAAGATCTGACGACCGGGTTCGAGAATGTTCTCGTTGCCATCGCCATCCGCGATGACTGAAACGCTGACCGCCGTTCCCGGGATGAATTGCTGAACAAGAAACGGACGTGCGATTTCAGCGAGTTGATGTTCGCTCGCGATCATTCTGACGCCTTCACTTCCGGCACCATCAATGGGTTTGGCAACCAGGGGGAATGACAGGTTACCGGGTGTGACTGCCGATTCGGGTTCCATCAGCATTGTTTTTGGACAAGGTATCGCTCTTTCAACCAGCCATTGATGACAATTCCATTTGTTGCCCGTCAAGCGAATGAATTCAAGGTCAGGACTGATGAAACGGTTTGCCCATGGAGACAATCGTTCGGCAAAATGAGCAAGGCAGCCTTCGCTTTCAGGTGCGATCAACAGAATGTGATCCGCGTGTTCGGCCGCCGCCACGAGTATTGAGTCGAGTTCGTTTTCACGAGCAACATCAAGTCGGCCAAACGGTTGAGAGAGTGAAAGTTCGATCGACGAGTCAATCGGTACAGTGACTTCGGCTCCGATCTCGAGGAAATCTTCGCAAACGGCTTCCAGCATCGATCGGCCCTGTCGAAGGAAGTCGGAAAGTTCATCGTTGAGCGGATGCTGATCGGCGACACCGCCACCGGTCATGAACTCGAAAACCAGAACCTTCATTTGGTCTTCTTTCGCGCGAATTGCGAAAGCAAAGCAGGCAGGAAGACGAGGTCGGCAAACAGTGCGGACGCGATAGTGATTGATCCCATCGAGGCGAAAATGAAGTGGTCCCGCGAGTCACTCATCAGGACGGTGGCAAAGCCCGATACCAACACAACGGTTGTCATGATCAATGCCGTGCCTACGCCAGTGAATGCTTTGCGAATCGCTTCATCTTCACTGTCGCAGAGGATGCGTTCTTCTTCGAACCGTGTCAAAAAGTGAATCGTGTCGTCCACAGCGATGCCCAAACAGACGGTGAATGCACACACCGCAACGACTTCCAGTGACTGACCGGTGACCACCAGAAACATTCCAGCAAACGCCAGCGGAAACAGATTGGGCACGAATGAAATCAGTCCTATTCGCAACGAGCGATACACTAACGCCAGAATCGCAAAAATAATCAACGAAGCAGTTCCCAGACTCAGCGCGAGGTCAATCACGATCTTGTAGAGATTCTCCCAGCGGTCGAAAGCCTTTCCGCCAGCAGCCAACCGGAATTCAGGATGCTCCGACGCGATCCTTTTCATTCCTGCAGTGACTCGATTGAAGACGGGGTTGTATTTGGAGATTCCAAGATCACGTACGCGAAAGTTGACTGACGTATAACGCAGTTCAGGCTCGTAAAACACGCGCTTGAACGGAGGCAGTAACAGCTCCAGCATCGACATTCGTGTTTCAGGCGGACCTTCTCCCGGGAGCGCATCAACGACGTGCTGAATCGACACCGCGCCGCCGAGCAAAGGTTCTTTAGCCAGGAGATCGTCAACTTTCTTGACGACCTGCATTACTTCGGGTGAATCGGCAGCAACTTCTTTCGACCAGTGGATTCGAATCCAGGCACGCTCGAGTCCGTGCATTGCTTCGTCGAGCTTGGCCAGGGCGATCGCTGGTTCACTGCTGGCTGGCAGCGCGCTTGAAAGTCGTTCGTCAGGACGCAGGGTTGCCGAAACAAGTATCAACGTAACCGTGGTCACGATGGCAATCAGACTGACAAGCCGTTTGCGTGGAAGAACGAAGTCGATGACACCAGAGATGCGATTCAGGTTCTGGTCGACCAGGCTGGTTTTGTTTGCGGACTGAATGAAGTTTCCAATCCAGGTCGAACAGGCCAGCGGAATCACGGTGATCACGGCAACGAAACAGCAGATGACGCCGATCACGCAACTGTATCCAAACTGCTGTACAAATTCGTGACGCGCCAAAGCGAGGCTGCCGAATCCAATGGCCGTTGTCAAAGAAGTTAGCGCACAAGCGAGGCCGACCTGAGACAGTCCTTCACGAGCAGCAACCATTGGTTTCTTTCCACTGGCTCGCAGTTTTCGAATCTGTACCAACAGGTGCACACCATCAGTCAGACCGACCAGGCTAACAAGGATCGGCAACACAACATCGATGAACGGATTGTTGTCGTAGCCCAGCAGATTCACAAATCCCAACGTCCAGAACACGCCCAGGGCTGGTGCCAGGCCCAACACGACCACGGCAATAAAGCCGCGAAACAAAATCAGACTCATCAGAAAAATGACGCTGTATCCAACCAGTTGGTAAAAGAAAGTGTTGGCATCGTGCCGCTCCATCATGCTCATAAAGATTGGAAATGGACCGGTGACTCCGAATTCGATTTGAACATCGAACTCGGCAGCTGCAGCTTCCGCAATCTCGCGCACTCCAACAATGCATTGCTCATCGCTTTCGACCATGAAAAAGTCATAGTTGAACATCAGCACCATCGCATTCGCGTCTTCATTCATCATCTGGCCGGTGATGAACGGGTTTTCGAGTGCTTTGCGTTTTGCTTTCTCGTAGAGCTCAGGCGAAGCGGTGCGTTTGGGAAAGACTGGCTCGGGCAAGCCAAAGAGATTCAGCGGTGGGATATCTTCCATCCAGGTGACGCTTTGAATGAAAGGCTGTTCTTCAAGCGTTTTGGCAACCGACTGCATCGCTGCAACGCCCTCGGGTGTAAAGAAGTCATCCGACTGGGCGAGCAAAATTCCCTGCGAGAAAAACTGAAACGAATCAACTTCGGGACGTTTCGCATAATCAGGCTCATCATTGGAAGCCACCACATCGGTTTGCGGTGAGAACATGTCGCGGAACTTCCTGGGCGCAAAGTGTCCTACGCACGAAAGTGCAGTGACAGCAATCAGTAGCAGTGCCGTTATCCAGGGCCGGGTGACAATCCAGCCGGTCGCATTTCCAAACTTGTTGAACATTAGGTGTTGTCGCGCGATTTGATCTTAAAACAAGATCCTATCGAAACTACGGTCCAGCGTAATGGTGAGAATTGGGCAGGCTCAGAATTTCGGCGAACCATTTCGAGAGAGCTCACGTATCTGTTGCGGCTCGGATGAGTTTCAACCGGCGTAGCTGCTGCGATCGGACTCTATCCGAGTGCGATTTTTCAGAAATTCGAGAAAGAAGCTCAACTGAATAGTTTCGCTGGTACTGATGTCCCGCATAACCGGAACGTCATTTCTTTGAAACACAAACTTTTTGGCTTCTTTAACCTTTTTCTGGACTAACCGCGTCTTACCTTTATGCGTGAATTGCGGCAGGAAGTCTCTGCCGTCCAGAACCCTTCTGGAGTCAATTATGATTCTTAAAAAAACAATTTTGCTCGGCATCGCGATGTTGGCAGCTCCCCTGTTTACTGCTTCTGACGCGGAAGCTGGTCCGCTTTTGGATTGGCTGCGAGGTCGACGTGCAACATCCAACTTCCAGCAGCCGTTCGCGTTCAATACGCAGAATCAGGTCACGGCAGGATTTGCTCCGCAAGCGCAAAATGCGTTTGGTTTGCAGCCGGGCCAGTGCATGAAAACATGCCAGAAAACCTGCTCGCGAACCGTGGTGAATTACGTTCCTTACACGGCGTACCGAACGTCGTGGAAGCGAGTGCCGGTTACGTCATACCGACCCGTAACGAACTCGGATCCTTGCACCGGTTGCACAGTAACCTGCATGCGTCCCTGCACGACCTATACCTACCAAATGCAACGTGTTCCCTACACGACTCAGCGTCCTGTGTACCGCACTGAGACTTTCAAGGTCCCTGTGACAACGATCACCAATGATTGTGCAACAGGCGGTTGCAACACTGGCTGTGACACATGCTCGACTGGTTTCCAGGGAGCTCCTGTTCAGCAAGGGTTTGCTCCAACGACACAGGGATTTGCTCCGACTCCAGCGTCACCACAGTTTGAGTCTGTGCCTTCGACCGGATCGTCAACTCGATCTTTCGATACACCCGTGTTCCCCTCGCAGCAGCCATCGAGCATTTCTCCGTCGCTTCAGGGTTCGCAGTCACGGAATGTCGTCCCAAGCGGAACGTTGACGACAAATGCAACGTACGAAGTTGCCAGCAAACGATCGCCACGAACGAGCCAGCGACCTGAAGTTTCAATTCCCCGGAATCTGAAAACTTTGGAAACTCGGTCGGCCAAGTCTCCGGTACAGCGGGATTGGAACTACTCGCCAGTTCGTCTGGCCAGTTTCGAAAAGCCAGTTGCTGCCAGAAAAGTGCCTGTTCGCTCAGTGCGAAAGAAGGCTGCTCCGCGGCGGAACATTCGCGAGATCAACAGCCTCTGGAACGATGTGAAGTAGTTCTGGTCGCATTAGACTGCATTAGACAAGAAAAAACGGTGAACTCCCTGGAGCTCACCGTTCTTTTTTTTGCGCCATCGAAGCGGAACTGTTCCAGTTGGAAATCGATGGCGGTGCCTCTGTTTTCTTTCAATTAACGTCGACGACGTGCCAGCACTATGCCGCCCAGAAACAGCAGCAAGGAAACGGTGGTCGGTTCTGGAACGGCCTGAACCTGGAATCCGCGAAGTTCGATATCATCGACTCGCTGAACGATTTGAGGATCGCCAACGTCATCCGAGAAGACAATTCTGAAAGTAGCGATTGTTCCTTCAGGCAACTGTTGAAACTCATCCTGGAATTGCAGACCAGTGATAGCAACCGTTTGAATTTCTGGAATCTGAGTCGTTCGTCGTACGTATGCAGTGGTGTCCAGTTCCTGACCCGAACCGAATCCCACCAGATCTGAATACACAGTTGCCCGATAATTCTCGCCAGGTGACGTGCCATTTACCCAATACTGGAAGTGCAGTGAGTCGATCGACCAGGTTCCGTTTGCGATGGCCACCTGAAACTCGTGGTAAACATCGTTATTGGCAAATGTGATGTCATCTGGTGTGGAGATGGAGCGGGCGAAAGCATGGTCATCCTGTTGTGGAGGAGCTACGCCGCCAAAGCTGGTGGATACGTTTCGATTGCTGCGCGTGTTGTAGTTACCAGCGATGATGTCAGGATTGTTGTCTCGGGATACGTCTCGCTCGAATCCGTTTCCATCAACAAAGGTTTGGTCGAACTCATAGAGAGCCAGAATGTCGGCGTTGGAGTTGGTGGGTGCGAGGAATGCCAATCCGGCTGCGCAAAGTAGGGTGAGTAGGTATTTCATTTCTAATTCCGTTCCTTGGATTACAGAGTTTTTTCATCCATGGGCACAATATCCAAAAAACCCCCTATTCCTCCAATAGAGCTTTAGCCAAAAACTGTTCTGTCTGGAAATTCCTGTGGATTTGTTGTTTCTCATAAAGATTTTCACCGTTTGATTCGCTAGCGGAAAATCATCGGTCCGTCGCCACGATCGCGTGACTGCAAAACAGATTGGTATTGCAATGCGTCCTGAACGATTGGGTTCGCTTTGCACATGCTGAAGACTTTGCAGATAAATCTGCACGTGCCGTTTTCGAAAAGCTCAAGCTTGAAGGCCCCTGGTCCGTTTGCACCGGTTCTCAGTTGTGTGCGGGTTTCACGGGGTGGCGTCGCTCATGTTGTAGTGATTGGTCCAGTTTCAATGGCAACGCCCGAATGCAGTGACGATGACAATGCTGAGAATAAAAACGAAAGACACATTCGTGCAGGTCATAGGACCGCGGAGTTGTTGTCATCACGAGGCAAATATGAAACTGAAGATTCCATCTTATCTATCAAATGTCAATCGAAGGGCAAAGCAGCTTTCGATTGGAGGCTTGTTTGGACTCACACTTCTCACCAGTACCGCGCTTGGTCAGGGCTTTACTCCAGGTTCAGTGTTTCAAAAATCAGGGGACCCTCCATTTTCAATGCTGGAAGAAGTCGAGGATCAGTCTTCTATCGTTGTGCCGCCGTTGGATGAGCCTGTTGAGCAGCAAGTATGGAGTCCTCCTGCGACACCCGCCTCTACGACGCCCGCATGGAGTCCTCCCGCTACGCAGGTTCCTGCACTTCCTGCCGTACAACAGCCAGCAACACCAAATCCAATACAGCATTCTATCATGCAGCCGCCTGCAACACAGACGGACGAACAGGTCGGAGTGCTGGTTGAGCAGGAGCCTCAGTTAAACATATCACTTGCACCGCTGGAAACTGCTCCGATCGTTAGCGCACAGGAATTCGACACATCGCACTACTCTTCCTGGCAGTCGTTAGGTGGAGAGCAGCAGGTTTATCGCGAGGAAGTTGTCGAGCAAATCCAGGAGCCCAATCAGTCGTTCGATTCGTTCTCGCCTGGCGTGCCTGCGATACCGGCTTCGCAAGAGGTGCTATCTCTCGAGACAGCAGGCGAATTTGTTGACGCTGCAGTACCATCATTGGGATCCGTTGATGGACTCGGTGAGAGCGTCGTTTCGCCAGGTGTTCTGGGGCAAGCACTCGAAAACACAACGCAGCGGATTCAAAACATCGGCACTGGTCCAGTTGCGACACCCCGTGCAGTCGCTGGAGTTCCATTCAAGACTCCTGTGCGAAATATTCTTGGGGGCCTCAATACAAGGCTCGGTGGTGGTGACGGAAGCGTGCACGCGACAGGCCAACTGAATTTCGTTTCTTTCAGTCGGGACTATCGAGGCAACGGCCGCCAGTTAAGTAACGGCATTCCGAATCTTTTTGCCAACGGACCCGATGAAGGTGACTTTTTTGGAGTGGATTTCAACTACGGTCGCCGTCGATCTGATGGCAAGGGCTGGGAGTTTCGCTTCATTGGATTCGATCCCGATGCAGCCTCCGATGTTGCTGGTTCAGATCCTGAATTGGTCTGGGGCGGTTTGGCGCCGCCGCTCAATGATCCGTCGACGTTCCCCGGAGGAATCATTCCGGGTAATATTCCGGCGACCTTCGGACTCTCCGGAGTTGGTTTCGATGGATTCTTCTCCGTGGCAGATGTCTTCAATGACGCAGGCAATCATCGTGTGACTCGAGACAGCGAGTTCGGCAGCGTTGAGCTTAATTTTCTGCGAGCTACTTCGGGGCAGACGAGACTTTCGTGTGGCAATGCCACTGTCGAGCTTTTCGGTGGTTTGCGTGCTGTCAGCTTCGAAGAAACGATAACGTTCGCTGCTGGAGCAACTTCATCAGACTTTTTCCCGAGTTCCGCTTTGTACTCTTCCGAAGTTGAAAACCACCTGTTTGGAATTCAGGTCGGTGGTCGCCTCGAACGGCAACTTTCCCGAGGCTGGGGATACACTTTTGGAACTCGAGTTGGAATCTATAACAATCGCGTCGAAAGTCGGCAGCGAGCCGAAGTTGGTTTCGCCGACGGCAGTACTTTGGTTCCATCGGTCCTCTTTGGGGCCAATGCGGGAGAGGCCTTCGATTTCTCCGGCAAGGATAATGAACTTGCATTCCTCGGTGAGCTGGATCTTGGAGTTGTGTATCAATTCCGACCAAGACTACGAGCGAGGTTTGGCTTTCGCGGAATTGCCGTCACCAACGTGGCCGATGCGGCGGGGCAATTTGAGGACAGCCTGTTCGATGTCGAGGCTGTTGCCGAACCGCGAGCCTTCAGTGACTTCATCGTCGGTGGCTTTTACTACGGCGTTGACTACGCCTTTTAGGCTTCGCTATCGATCGTAAACGGTCTGCCGCACTGTTTTGGTACGTGCAATGAAGCCTGGAATTTGTTAGAACGGAGCTCGATCTGTTCTTCAATCCTAGAGGCTGCCATGATTCAAAACTGTTCGCGAATCCTTCTGTATATCGTTCTGTCATTGTCTGCTTTGACCGGATTGGCTGAGGCTCAGCAAACGGAAGCCAAGGCCAAGGTTGAAGCCGAAGCTACGGATATCGGTTCGGCTCCTGATCAGAAGGCGCTTGACAACCTCAAGAAATATCTTGTTGGCTCGAAGTGGAAAGGAACATTCACCGTTCGGGGCAAGGACGACAAGCTTCATACTGAGGAATATGAAATCTCAGGTGCCGAAAAGGAACCAAAAGGAGACCAATGGGTCCTGACCGCGAGTATCAAGTATTTGAAAAAGGAAACCAGGGTTCCAGTGCCGATCTACATCAAGTGGATTGATCGCACTCCCGTTATGGTCATGGATCAGGTGACGCTTCCCGGGATGGGGACGTTTGATGCTCGTGTCATTATTCGCAAAGGCATGTACGCAGGTACCTGGGCACACGATGAAGTCGGTGGCCATCTCTTCGGCGAGATCACAACTGCCGCCGCAGCTGCCGAAAAAGCAAAGATGGAAGAGATGAAGAAGTAGTTGATGTCGGCAATTGTTTTCGACGACCATTGCTGTGCTCTCGGTGAAGGTCCGCTTTGGCACCCGGATCGGCAATCGCTTTTCTGGTTCGATATCGACAACCAGGTCATGTTCGAAAAGACCGATGGTGGTCGGCGGGTTGAGTATCATTTTGACCGAACGGTCTCCGCAGCCGGACTTACCAATGGCGATGAGTTGATCGTTGCTTCGGAGCACAATTTGTTCACGTTCAACCTTGCAAGCGGCACACAACGAGTGCTTTGCGAGCTCGAAGCAGACAATCCGTTGACGCGATCCAATGACGGACGAGCTGATCCGTTTGGCGGATTCTGGATCGGCACGATGGGCTTTGAGGCTCAGGCCAACCTTGGCGCGATTTATCGCTACTACAAAGGGGAACTGCAGCAGCTGTTTTCCGGGATCACGATTCCCAATGCGATTTGTTTTTCGCCGCATCGCGCGGCTGCCTTTTACACCGATAGTGCAACCAGGGTCATCTGGCAGGTTGGACTTGATGACGAAGGTTGGCCAGCGGGTGAACCGTTGCCGTTGATTGATCTGCGCGAAGAAGACTTCGCACCAGACGGTGCTGTTTGCGATCGCGAAGGGCGCCTTTGGTTGGCGCAGTGGATGGCGTCACGAGTCGCTGTTTATTCAGATCGTGGTGAAATCCTGGAAACGCATCCAGTTCCCACTTCACAGGCGACCTGCCCTGCATTCGGTGGACCGGACTTTTCAACTTTGTTTGTGACTACAGCAGGTGCGCATCTTCCTGCTGAACTGCAAGGCACACAGCCTCTTGCCGGATTCGTTTTCAAAATCGAAGGCGTCGGCCCTGGCCAGGCGGAACATCGCGTCATTCTGTGAACGCTCGTGTTGGATTCAGCCGACAGCGATTAATGCGCCGCGTCTTTTTTGGCCAGCAACTTTCTCTGATATTGTGACTGGATGACCTCGATCACAACCAGCACGCCGATCACAAAGTAGAAAGTTGCTTTCGACATCGCTTCTACTTCGTTGCCAATGAATTTTAGATGAGCCAGATGTCCGCCTTCGCTGAGCAGCATGATGCCCACGATCAAAAGGATGAACAAACCAAGCACTTCGTACATGCGATTCTTTTTCAGGAAGTTCGAAACCGTATCGGCCAACACGATCATCAGCACACCGCCGATCACGATGGCCAAAGCCATGACCCAAAACGTATCCGTCAACGCCATCGCACTCAGGATCGAATCGAAGGAGAACACAACATTCATTAACACGATCCAGAAAATCACCATGCCAACACTTTTCGGTTTTACTTCTGCATGATCGTCGTGCTCAAGACGAATCATGTGCCAGACCTCTTTCATTGCGGTGTAGAGAATAAAACCGCCACCGAGCAATACGATGATGCTGTGTAAATTGAAATGCCCGTCAAACCAGTTCGCCCAGGATGGAGGCGTTTCAAAAATGACAACCTGGAATTTCTTCACCATGTTCACCAACAGGAACAGCAACGCGATCCTCAAAAAGATCGCCAGTCCAATACCCCAAATGCGAACTGATTTTTGTTTGTCTACAGGAGCACGTTGCGATTCAAGCGAAATGTAAAGCAAGTTGTCCAGGCCCAGGACAGCTTGAAGCAATACCAGCATCAACAGCGTGATAATGTTTCCAATCAGGCCAGTTTGCGACTTTCCATCTGCAAATCCAACCTCGTGTTCGTTCGTCGCGCCCTTGGCACTGTGATTTTCGTCAGCAGATTCTTTGTGACCCTGGTCAGCCCTTGCCTTCTCGTCCACATTCTTCACAGGAGCTTCGGCTGCGGCAGACTGTGGAAATGCCGCTTGTGTAAACGCTGGAGTACCAACGCTAAACAACGCGACAACGAATAATAAAACCAGGCTGGCAGTTGGACGAGTCATGACAGATGTCGTTTAATGGGTGCGTTACTTGTAGATCTAACTTGCGTGATTGTGGATAATTCACAGATTGCGTCAACACAGACTTGGTGAGGATCTTTGATGAGCGACGCGGATAACAGCAGCAAAAAAACGAAGCCAGGCACGATTGGATGGGTCGATATGACCACTGAAAACGCCAGTCAAATTCGTGAGTTCTACGAATCTGTCGTCGGTTGGCAGTCTGAAGCCACCCCTGTCGACGACTATCAGGATTACACGATTTCCCCTGCGGGAGGCTCGGAGCCCGTCGCTGGAATCTGTCACAAAAAGGGGGCCAACGCCGATGTGCCCGGCGGTTGGATGATCTATCTCCACGTTGATGACTTGGCGACTAGTCTGGAAAACTGCGAAAAACTTGGCGGGGAAAGAGTCGGCGACGTTCGCGAAATGGGCGGCTATGGAAAGTCTTGCGTGATCAGGGATCCGTCGGGTGCAATGTGTGTTTTGTTTGAAAGTCTCTAAAGTGTGGGCTTTGCAGGCAGTTTCAATTTGGGAGAATTGACCGTCGTCGAGTCTGTCTCAGGCTCGCACCGAATTCATAACCCGATGCGTAAGCGAGGGCCGAACCCTTGCTTCCGCGTCGGGTTATGATCATTTACGATTCAGGTCAATGCAAACGTTGCACCTGAGTCGGTAGCATGTGAACTAAGCACGGTCCAAGCGGCCAATAAAACCTTCGAAAGAAATCTATGACCACCAAGAAAAAGAAGACAGGCGGACTCGCTGGCGTTGTCGCAGGTGAAACTTCAATTTGCACCGTTGGCCAGGAAGGAAAAGGCTTGGACTATCGTGGCTATTCAATTTTTGATTTAGCCGAACATGGCACATTCGAAGAAGTCGCATTCTTGTTGCTCTACGGCGAACTGCCGATGGTTAAAGAGCTTGATAGTTTCAAGGCTCGACTTCGCAGCAAGCGTGCTCTGCCCGCGGCGGTTGCTGAAACGCTTGAGAAAATTCCAGCGACGGCTCACCCGATGGACGTGTTGCGAACCGGTTGTTCGATGTTGGGCGTGATCGAACCAGAGGGTTCGGCTGACGCGCAACTGCCAACCGCGGAGCGATTGCTGGCGACGTTTCCGTCGATGTTGACTTACTGGCATCGCTTCGTCACTGATGGAACACGAATCGATTTTGAATCCAGTGAAGAAGGCATCGGTGGCTACTTCATGGAAAAGCTTCATGGAAAAACTCCCTCGGACCTGGTGCGCAAGGCCATGGACTGTTCGTTGATTCTTTATGCCGAACATGAGTTCAATGCTTCCACGTTCACGGCTCGCGTTTGCACAGCGACGCTTTCGGATATGCATTCGGCGATCACCGGAGCCATCGGCACGTTGCGCGGACCACTGCACGGCGGTGCCAATGAAGCGGCGATGGAGCTGATCGAAAAGTTCTCGACTCCTGATGCTGCCGAAGAGGGCATCATGGAGATGTTGGCCAACAAGTCGTTGATCATGGGATTCGGTCACCGCGTGTACACCGTTTCCGATCCTCGCAACGTCGTCATCAAAGGTTGGGCGGAGCGCTTGGGCAAAGAAGTCGGCGACGAAGTGTTGTATCCCGTTTCAGAGCGTATTGCGGATGTAATGTGGCGCGAGAAGAAGCTGTTTCCGAACCTGGACTTCTTCAGTGCGTCGGCCTATCACTTCATGGGCATTCCGACGGCATTGTTCACACCAATTTTTGTGCTCTCACGCGTTTCCGGATGGGCTGCGCACGTGATCGAGCAGCGTAGCAACAATCGCCTGATTCGCCCGGGAGCGGAGTACATCGGGCCAGATTCGCGTGAGTTCGTGGCGATTGAGGATCGTGAGCCTGACGG
>CAYUNP010000131.1:13063-15177 GCA_964446085.1 uncultured Pirellulaceae bacterium | reverse complement strand
CCATCATTGCGCACAGTCGCCTTCGGCTTGCCGTTAAACAATCCAAGCGCGTTCGTTGAACGTTGGCGCGAAGAATCGACAGATCGAGGCCACCCACTCTTGCCAAGATCTAAACCTCTTTCGGACGCCAGATGTCTGCCAGGTCGCCCGCTGATATCTCAGCCCACGAATCGACTTCAAACCGGAAACATGCAATCGCTGCTGTTGGCATCGAATGAAACTCGCCAGAAAAATGCATCACCAGTTCTTCGGCGCCAGGGTTATGGCCAAGAAACATCACAGAATCAACTGACTCGGGCAGCTCGACCAATTTCTCCAACCACTCGTTGGCTGGCGCGTGATAAAAACTGGATTCAATTTCAACCTTTGGCTCAGCACCAAACTTCTCAAACACCGGCAACATCAAGTCCAACGTCTCGCAAGTCCGCTTCGCATCCGAAGAAATAACCAATTCCGGAACCTCGTCATAATTACATAGTAACGAAGCCATCACCGGAGCGTCGTTGCGGCCACGTTTGTTTAACGGACGTTCGTGGTCCGTCGCAACGCCTGATTTCCAGGACGATTTCGCATGCCGCATCATTAGTAGAGTCTTCATTGTTGGTTACTCATCAAGCCGTTCTGGTTCGACAACAACAGGCTTCTGTTTGAGAACTTCTCCGTCTACCGTATTGGAATCACGAGGCATGCCTTGTGAGAAATCTGGCTTAATGACGTGGACTTTGAAATTCTTCTTCACCCATTTCGTAATGACGCCTTTGTAGAATCGACGACAAACTGGTGTTAGTAGTGTAAAGCCAAAACAATCTGTTAATAGACCGGGCGTCAACAGTAAGCCAGCAGCAAAGAAAATCATCGCCCCGTCGCTCAAAAGATCCGCTGGCGACTCTTGCTTTGAAAACTGCGTCATAATCTTGCGACGCACTTCGGCACCTTGCAGCTTTACCAGCCACGCACCGATCGCAGCGGTCAATATAACGAGCCCCACCGTCAACGGAATCCCGGCATAATTCGAGATCCTGAACAGAAGAAAAAGATCAACGATCGGAACAATGATAAACAGTAAAAACAGGCGAGCGAACATTTAGAAAGGCCACTTCTTTCCGATCGCTGACTTTTGCAGCGCCGTGAGTTCCTTGCATCCTTTTTTCGCCAGCTTGATCAAGGCACCAAGTTCTTCTTCGGTGAAGGTTGATTCTTCGCCGGTGCCCTGCACTTCCACAAAGTTGCCTTTGCCTGTCATGACGACGTTCATGTCGACCGCTGCGGCGTAGTCCATTGGGTAATCCAAATCAGAAGTTGCATGTCCATCGACGATGCCTACGCTGATGGCTGCAACAGAATCTCGCAGTGGAAATTTCTTTGGGTCCGGCAGTTGTTTCTTTATCGAGTTCAGCGCATCGACCAAAGCGATCATACCACCGGTGATGCTTGCCGTTCGAGTTCCACCATCGGCCTGCAACACGTCACAATCGACCGTGATCTGTCGCGGGCCCAACGCGTGCAGGTCTGCGACGGCTCGCATGGACCGCCCAATGAGTCTCTGGATCTCGGTCGTGCGGCCATCAACCTTGTTTCGGTCTCGACGCTTTCTTGGATCGGTGCTGCCCGGCAACATGTTGTATTCGGCGGTGATCCAGCCTTTGCCGCTGTCGGCCATCCACGGCGGAACATTTTCGTCGACGCTCGCTGTACAAAGCACTACCGTGTCTCCACACTGATAAAGAACGCTTCCGGGCGTCTTTTTCGTGAAGTTGCGTTTGATTTTTACCGGTCTGATTTCATTTCGTTTTCTTTTCATCCCCGGATCATACCAGCAAGGCACTCTGCGAAAAACAGCCCGGAATTGTCCGTTTGGCGGGAGCTATGGTTCCGCAAACGCGTCATTGGAGCGATTGCCGTTTAAAACGCGATGAAGTATTGGCGGAAAAGAGAAACCAGTTTCCAAAAAACAGGCCGTCGACCTGCGAGTGAAGTAGGTTCGGCGAAAAAAGTAATCTCTCGCGCCGAGCCAATCACTGTTACAAGTTGACGGCTCACAAATTGAACTTTTGGTTACGCCGTTGGTGGCACCACAGGCAACACGTTCAATGTAACAACTTGCAAATCGACGT
>CAYUNP010000131.1:0-12963 GCA_964446085.1 uncultured Pirellulaceae bacterium | reverse complement strand
GCCGTTGGTGGCACCACAGGCAACACGTTCAATGTAACAACTTGCAAATCGACGTTTCCGTTGAAGATCCCCTCACCTGGTCGAGGCGATTGAGCAACGCCGACAATGAATTCAACCGTGGTGGCACTGGTACCGGCTTCGCCCGGAGTAAATGTCAGCAGACCCGTCTCACTGTCGACGCTGTAACTGAACGAATCGTCGTCAGCAAAACTTGGTAGTTGAATGCGATTCTGAAATGCAAGTCCTGAGTTTATGTCATTGATTGCATCGATGTCGAGAAAGACAACGTCGTCGTTTTCCACATCCTGTGCTGTCAACTGGAACGTTTGCTCAACATCGTTGAATCCTTCCAGGACCGGGATGTCATCGAGGAACGGATTGCTGTCAGAATTGGGATCAGTTGGAGCAACGATGTTTACAGTAATCTCCTGAGTCGTCTCGTTGCCATTTGCATCGCTAACGGTGATCGTTAGCGTCGTCTCGCCAGTGACACCTTCTGGAGCAATCAACAGGGCTGCACCCGTCTGGTTGTCCTGGAAAATTTCAGCACTTGTGATGGTGACTTCGCCTGCCGGGAATTCGCTATTTCCCGGATTGGCCGGGTCGGTGATGATGTCCACATTCGCGATCGACTCACGCAACTCTTCACCCGAAGTCACCACACCAAAGATGGTGTGTTGGAAATCCAGGAACCGTGTCGCGGTGTCGGTGATGAAGAACTGTGAATCGTTCGTGTCATCGAGGCTTTTGGCAAACGACAGCAATCCAGTTCGGTTGTGCTGCAAGAGAGTGCTGAACTGATCATCGAAATCCCCCAGGTCAGATCCGCCAGAGCCGGTGCCCGTTGGATCACCGCCCTGGATCACGAAGTCGGAGTCGATGCGATGGAAGATGATGCCATCGTAGAACCCTTCGTTGGTCAGGGTGCGAATGCGGTCCGTTGCGCGAGATCCAGCTTCGCCATAGATTTCTTCAAAGAGCTGGAAAGTAATCTCGCCCGAAAGCGGAGTCGAGACTCCATTGGTCGTCGCATTGGGAGACTCAATATTCAGACGCCAGCTATCGCCTGTTTCGAATTGTGTCGTCAACAGCGAAGAGTCACCTGACTGGCCATTGAACAGCAGTGGTACGTCGCCAGGATTGTCGATGTCGAAGGTCACCCACAGAGGCGAACCGGCTTCAACGGTTTGTGGAGCAATGGCAGAAATCGCCAGAACATTTGCCACCACATCCACATTGATCGTCACGGCCTCACTGCTTTGTTCAGTGCCGAGGATATTCGAATCGGTTACCACAATTGCTACAGTTCTGGTTCCCGGAGTGGGCGTCGCGCCCGTGTTGGTGTACTGAAGTGTTTGCAATACTGACTGATAAGTTGCAATATCGGCTGATCCTGTCAGTGACAGAGTACCCGTTGAAGCATCAAAGGCCTGGACGATTCCACTGTCGCCAACGACAACAGACAGTTCATCCTGGGACTGTGCAACCGATTCAGTGATCGTGACTGTTGCACTGGTAATCTCTTCTCCACTGGCGTGAGTAAGCGTCAAGTCGCTGGCGATGTCGGTGCTGGATACTCCCTGGACCAGTTCTGCAGTTCCGATGTTGCCGTCGGCAGTTCCATTTGGATCCACTGACAGATCATTCACGATGCCGTCCAGGGCGAACAGTCGAATGTTGTCGATCAGAGCTCCAGAGCCGTCACCAGGACTTCCCGCAGGCTCCCGTAACTCCAACCGCGAAAGATCACCAAGTCCCGTAACCAGGAAACCATACGACTGCCATGTGTTGTTGCCTTCGACGGTGGCGATCCATTGGTCTGTCTGGATCGCCGCTTCAGGTGTTTTCCAGCGTACGCGAACTTCGTCAGGATTTTCGATTTGCGATCCGTCGGCAAACAAATCAAAAGTCACATAGTAAAGTTGGCCTTCGACGGTGGCGAAGTCCGTGTAAACGTGATCAACAAGTTCGTTGGTCGTGTCCAGGTTCAATACATTTGAACCATCGGTTGCGGAGACATTTGGATTGATGCCATCAGACTGAATCTGAATGAAGTCGGGTCGACCGCCACGATCAAGTGCCGAAAAACCTTCCACGTTTCCATTGGAGAAAAACGGACCGTCACCGGTTACGTTTTCAAAACTTCCGTTGGTGACCGGACTCGCATCAACGACAGCAACGTTCACGTTGTCGATCAAAACGCCAAAGCCGTTTCCTTCGAGCGCATCGCCAGAAGCTTGCTCCCGGAATTCAAGTCGCGAGTCACCATCGGTGGCGCCGGTGACCGTTATGGCATGCGTGACCCAAAACTCGCTTGATTCGAAAGTGCCGACCAGTTCGTCGTTCCAGAACACTTCAACCTCTTCAACGACCAGTCCGGATTCAGGGATCTGGCCGCGCAGGTCGAACGTGATGATGTAGTCTTCGTCGGCTTCTGTTTCGATCTCCTGAAACACGAAATCGATTTGCTCATCCGAAGAGTCCAGGCTTAGAACCGTATTGGGGCCGTCGTCTGTTTCGAAAGTAAACAGCGCTATTCGTTGCCCATCTGCTTCGTTGACTGCGTTCCATCCAGCGACATCGGAGGCAACAAACAGATTCGGGATATCAGTCGTTGCCGGGATCTCAGAAAAGTCACCATTGGCCACGAGATTCAATTCACCCAGATCACCCGCCATCATCTTGCGTGGCTCAAGCTTGGTGAAATCAAATTCGTTCTTTTGAGGCTGTCTCTTGCGTCGCTTCATCAATCGACTCGTGTTTTGTTTTGAGGGTCGTAGAAAACAATTCCGGCGTACATTTAGTCTATTGGTGTGGGGCGAGGTCGCCAGGAAAGTGACGCATTTAATGGCTCAAAAATTCAGGTTCACAGCCAAAAGAGTCTATTTTTCCGTTTTTCTGGTCTGTGGACCGTTCAAAACGTAACATTTGCTTGTACGACAAGATTAACGATCCGTGTGAAAATAATATGGATTGAGCAATAATCGGCGGATCAGCGCATCCTATCAACTGCCTGGAGAATGTGATCGGCAAGGCACAAGCCGCCGTTCGCTACCTGGTATGCGACACCGGAGAAGTTATGAATCTAAAAGGATCAACAATGTATCGCTGGCTAACGGTTTTGTTTATCGTTCTGGTTGCTGCACTGACACAGGACAGTTCTCTCGCAGAATCTCCTGAAGCACCAGAAATCTACCCGGTATCCCGAAAGAAGACGCTTCAATACAGCCGAAAAATTGACGCGATCATCGAAAGTCATCTCGCCAAAACTGGACAGTCGCGGAATCCCAAAATTGACGACGAGATTTTTCTTCGCCGGATCTACCTGGATGCCATTGGTCGTATCCCGAACATCGATGAAGCCGAAGAGTTTCTTGGATCGGATGCCAGTCAAAAACGGGCTGTCCTGATTGATGAGCTATTGGATTCATATGGATACGTCAGCCGACAGTTCAATTTCTTTGCTGACCTGCTGCGTGTCAAAACTCGCCTCGCGAACAACGTGCCCGGTGTGCCGTACATCGATTTCATCAAAGATTCCCTCGAGCAAAACAAGCCTTACGATCAGCTTGTTTTTGAAATGCTCTCTGCCGAAGGAGCTTTGATGGAAAAACACAATGGGTCGGTAGGCTACTATCTTCGCGATCTCAATATGCCCGAAGACAATATGTCCAACACGGTTCGCGTTTTTCTCGGAACGCGCCTTGAGTGTGCTCAGTGTCACGACCATCCTTTTGACAAATGGACGCAGCGTCAGTATTTCGAAATGGTTGCCTTTACTGGCGGCATGAACTTTCGCGTCAATAACGGAGGCGGAAACTACGGTCGCCAGATTCGCGACTTCAGGAAAAAAGTTGCCCAGGGCAAGAAGAAAGTTGACAGTAATGCTGCTGCTGCGGTTCGACGAACTTACCAGGCAATCAGTTCAGGCATCTCCGGAACCGGCACAGGCCTGGCTCGTTTGCCCGAAAGTTACGAAGGCTCGCGCGGCGCATCAGATGGAATCGTGACCGCCAAAACGATGTTTGACGGCGAATCGATCATTGATGTTGAGATCCCGGTCGCGAACGGGAAAAAGAAGAAACGCAAAAAGAAACGAAAAGCCGGACGCAATATTCGTGGCGCTCAACAGATCGGTTCGCGGGAAGCTTACGCCGAGTGGCTAACCAATGTTGATAATCCACGATTTGCAAAAGTCATCGCTAACCGTTTGTGGAAACAGGCGTTCGGGATTGGCGTGATTGAACCTGTCGATGTCATTGAAGATGGTACCGTCGCTTCGAATCCGGAGCTGATGGACTATCTGACCGAAGTGATGATTGAAGTCGAATTCGATATGAAGCAATTCCTGCGAATCATTTACAACACGAAAACCTGGCAGGCTGAAGTCACTCGCAACGATGTGACCAACATTCGGAATTACGGATTCCCCGGACCCATCATGCGACGCATGTCCGCAGAACAACTGTGGGATTCGATGGTTGGACTGACTGTTGACGACATTGATCAGCGTCGAAACGGAAGCATTCGCCTGGCTGCGTTTGGAAGAGTTGATGCCTACGAGTACTACGACAAAATCAAGGATAAGTCGCTCGAAGAGATCTACGCGATGGTGAGCAAAAAGTTTCGCAGCAAAGGCATGATGATGGATCAAAACGAATCGCCTGGTGCGGCCAAAGAAAAACTGAAAAATGCGGCGAAGGAGGAAGCCAGAGCGAAACGAAAAGAAGCGAGCCGGAAATTGCAGCAGATCAACAAGCAGATTGCCAGGGCACGACGTGCAGGCGAACGTGAGAAAGTAAGGCAACTTTTGATCAAGCGTTCTGAATCAGTTTCTGCTGCCCGCTCCAAACAGGAGAAGTTTAGCCGAGCTTCGGAGCTTCAGTCTCCTGCTCCCGCGAAACATTTGCTTCGCGAGTTCGGTCAGTCGGATCGTGAGACGATTGAAAATGCGAACACCGATCCGGCGGTTACTCAGGTCTTGCGTCTGATGAACGGTTTTGTGGACAACACGATTGGCAAGGATGCGAATTCAGTGCTGACTCGAAACGTGCTGTTCGCGGACAATGAAAAGGAAGCGATCGAAGCCGTCTACCTGACAATGCTCAGTCGAAAACCGACCAAATCCGAAATCCGCATCTGGTTGAAAGATTTCAGAAACGATTCGAAATCAACTTACACCGATTTGGTATGGACGCTTATCAACTCAAACGAATTCATCTTTGTCCGATAGGTGGCGATTTGATTTGTCCTGATGACAAATTGGAAACGCGTCCCTCCCAGAAACTTACATAGGCCAACAATGAAGAATCTCGCACGAAATATGGATCCGCAAAGCCGCCGGAGCTTTGTCAGTGGGATTGCCAAATCTGTTCTTGGATTGGGTGTACTGTCCGTTGCCAGTCCACAACTCGCAACCGGAAAGGTGCTCAATCGCTCGGCTTTGAAAGATGACCCCCAGCCTGGCCGTGCCAAGTCGGTGATCTATCTGTACATGAGCGGTGGCATGAGTCACCTCGACACGTTCGATACGAAACCGGGCGCTGAAACCCAGGGGCCAGTCGAATCGTTGGACACGACGGCCGATGACGTTCAGATTAGCGAATACCTGCCAATGATGGCCAAACAAATGCATAATGTTGCGGTCGTCAATTCTCTGAATTCGACTCAGGGAGCCCACGAACAGGGGCGCTACTTTATGCATACCGGTTACACGCTGCGTGGCACGGTTCGCCACCCGGACATGGGAGCCTGGTCAGCGTATCACCTGGGCAAGATCAACAAAGGACTTCCAGCAAACGTGAAGATTGGCCGCAACAGTTCGGGGCTTGGCGGCGGATTCCTGGAGTCCAAATTTGCGGCGCTTCCAATCGGCGATGCAGAAGCAGGATTGCAGAATAGCGCTCTGCCGCGCGGCGTCGATGAGAAACGATTTCAAAAACGACTCAAGCGTTTGAAAAAAATGAACGCTTCTTTTACTGAAACCTACGACACCAAAGAATCTCGTGCCTTTGCGTCGATGTATGACGAAGCGGTTACTTTGATGAAGAGCAAGGATCTGGAAACTTTCGATCTGACCAAAGAAACTGAAGCTGTTCGCAATCGTTACGGTCGCAATCCATTCGGGCAAGGATGTTTACTGGCGCGGCGGATGGTTGAAAATGGAGTTCGCTTCATCGAAGTCGACAACAATGGCTGGGACACGCATGGCGACAACTTTGATCGAGTCAAAGAAAAGGGTGCCGTGCTTGATCAGGCACTCTCAGCCCTGTTGGAAGACCTCTCGAACCGCGGTTTGTTGGATTCAACTTTGGTGGTCCTGGCAACCGAGTTTGGTCGCACGCCGACCATTCAGACGGATCGAAACCTTGGTCGCAACCACTATCCGCAGGCGTTTTCCTGCTTGCTCGCTGGTGGCGGAATCAAAGGCGGCATTCGCTACGGTTTGACCGACGAAGAGGGCAGGGAAGTGATCGACAACATGGTTACGGTTCCCGATTTCAACGCCACGATCGGCTATGCGATGGGCATTGATCTGGAGAAGAAAACAATGTCTCCGAGCCTGCGTCCGTTCACCTTTGCCGACAAAGGCGAGCCCGTTCTGGACTTGTTTACCTAATCGGTCCCTCCAACTATCCCGAAGTCAGAACCAGGGAGCGAGTTGTTCCGGAGTCGCCTACCGTTGAAACATGCCGGGTTCCCGTCAACAATTCCGGTATGAAATTGCTTGAACTGACACTTTCCCCGGCGCTCAATCTCTCCCTCGACGATGCGCTCCTCGAAACAGCGGAAGCCACCGAATCCCACCCTGAAGTTTTGCGGCTCTGGCAGCCCGATTCGCCGATGGTCGTGATCGGGCGAAGTTCTCCACTGGAAATGGAGGTCCAACTCGAACACTGCCAACAGGAGAGCATTCCCGTTTTCCGTCGCATCAGCGGAGGCCAATCAATCGTGACGGGGCCAAACTGTTTGATGTACGCTGTGCTGCTTGACTATCGCAAACGTCCCGAACTTCGGATGCTCGACCAGGCACACGAGTTCGTGATGCTTCAGTTACGGGATGCACTTCATGCGATTGGTGTCGAAACCGAGATGCACGGCACCTGCGACCTGACTTTCGGGGGACGCAAATTTTCTGGCAACGCACTTCGCTGCCGACGCAACTGGTTCCTCTATCATGGCACCATCATTCTTGACGGCTTCGATTTGAGTCTGATCGCTCAATGCCTGGGAGATCCAAAACGTCAGCCCGATTATCGCGAAGGTCGCTCACACCGTGAGTTTGTCACTTCCATTCCCGCAAAACTGGATGACGTGAAAGCGGCACTGATCAAACAGTGGGGCGCTGATGAAGCTTTCGATTCGGTGCCACTTGAATTGGCCAGCGAACTGGCAAAAGAAAAGTACAACGCCCACGACTGGTTGACCAAAATCCGCTGAGAACCGTTGCACCATTCGGTGTTAAACCTTGCGGCTTGCGTAAAGCTGACAGTCCACTGCTATCAATTGTGCCGGTTTTTTCGCCCAATCGTTTGAACAATGCCGCATTTTCGACAACACTGAACGAATTATACGGATTTCATGGGCTCGAATCGTGGAGCCTGTTGAATCGATTACGTAAAATTGAATTGCCGGTCTGTCTGTAGATCAATGAGTTTCGAAATGCGCCATAACATGCTCCACAAATTTTCCCTTGTTGCCGTTGCAACGTTCTGTTTATCTCTTGCGACGCAATCGCATGCTCAGACGCAGAAGCCCGAAGACTGTGTTCAGTGGAAAACCTACACCGACACGATGTGGGTTGAGCAGGACGTCACTGAAAACCGCGTCATCAACGAAACAAGCTACGAAACAAAAGAGGTCACCAAATCACGGCCTCGTTGGGTGTCGGAAGAGCGAGAGCGCACGATCACCGAAGAGAAGCCCGTCACGACGACCAGCGAACGCACCGTCACACGGACTGTACAAAAACCGGTCACGACAACCAAAACACGGATCAAGTCTCGAGTCATCGAATCATTCAAAGACGTTACCGAAATGCGTGAAGAAACGTATACAGTCCGCAAGCCGGTCGTTGAGACGATCATGCGTGACGAGGAAGTTCGTGTGCGACGACCCGTCACCAGGCAGATCATCAAGAAAGAAGAAGTCACTGTTTTACGGCCGAAGCAATCGACGGAAACCGCCGTTGTGCCTGGCACGCTGGTCGTTCCCACTCAGGGAGCATCACGCCCTCGACCTCGCTGGCTACGTCCGGGCTACTACAGTGATCCTTTCTCGGGGCAACCTGTGTGGCGCCGTCGCGGATTGCATTGGGTCGAAGAACCACAGGTTGGACAGTCCGCGATCCCGGTCGCCATTCCGCAACAGCGAACAACCACGACTTTGGTACCTGAAACGATTGTCAATGAAAAGCCTGTCGAAGTGACTTCCTTCGTTGATGAGTTTGAGACGCGAAAAGTTCCTGTTGAAGTTGAACGCATGGTCGAGGAAACGAGGACTCGAAAAGTTCCTGTTACGGTTCGGATTCCAAAACGCCGCACGATCGAAGAAGAGATTCCGTACACCGAGACAACTTACGTCGATGAAACAATTACTGAAACAGTTCCGTACACTGAAACCGTTTTGAAGAAAGTCACCCGCAAAGAACCCTATACTGTCATGAAAGAATCATGGCAGGACTACACCGAGACGGTACGCATTCCCAAAACGGTTTCCAGACGTGTCCCTTACGTAGCGAAGTATCGTGTGCCTTACCTCGTGGAAGTTCGTGTGCCGCTGGATGCTGCGGGTCGGCCTGTCGCTCGCGGACAGCAGGTTGCAGGCTCTCATCGCTTGCATCCGGCCTGGAAAAAGATGATGACCAAAGTTACTGAACCCAGGGAAGCCGTGCGTGAGGTTGTGGAAACCAGCGTTCTGGAGAAAAACAAGGCCGACGCTGCCAAGTTCGACGTTTCGGGCGCAACAGACGAATCGGCGGGAAAAGATCTGCCGCCACCCCCAAAAGTCAAGTTCAGTGGAGGCTACCCTCCAAAGAGCGGCGTATCAAACCTGAAGCCTATCAAGAGAACGATCAAGGTCGCACCAGCACCGCCGCAACCAGAGGAATCGGAGGCGTCAAAGGCACTTGCGAAGTCTATCGAGCAGCGATTCATCAACCTTGGCCTCAAGCCTGCGAAAGAAGTCACCGAAGAAAGCGTTGAGACGTTGGAGACGTCCCGTACTGAGGCTGACAGTTCTCCCGCGTTGGATCTTGAGAATACGGCAAAAGTCGATTTCGCTCCGGAATCGCTGTCCATTGAAGTCGAAGTTCCGCCAACATTCACTGCGCCGGAACCCGCTGCGAAAAAACAGGATGATGATACAATCGAGCATGATGTGGACCTAAAGCGTCCCGACCGTTCGTAGTATTAAATCTGAAACAGCATGCCACAAGTTGCCTCGCACGCGAAAGAACTTCCTGCTTCTCCCATCCGAAAATTGGTGCCCTTTGCGGACGCTGCCAAGGCGGCGGGTAAGCATGTTTTTCATCTGAATATTGGCCAACCCGATATCGCCACACCGTCAAAGTTCTTTGACGCCGTTCGAAATGCGGATCTGGAAGTGCTGGCGTACAGCCCTTCCGCCGGGATCGATCCACTGCGGAAAAAGATCGTCGAGTACTACCAGCGGGTTGGGCCGGCCATCAACGTGGACAACGTTTTGGTGACCACCGGTGCATCTGAAGGCCTGCAGTTCGTGTTCAATGCGATCCTGGACCCGGGCGATGAAGTCATCGTTATGGAACCGTTCTATGCGAACTACCTCTCTTTCTGTTTGCAGAATTTGGGGAACATCGTTCCAGTAACGACCTCCGTGGATGACAACTTTGCCTTGCCATCGGTGGCGGCTTTCGAAGAGAAGATCACTTCGAAAACTCGTGCCATCATGATTTGCAATCCGTCCAACCCGACCGGAGTCTGCTACGACGAATCAACGCTCCGTCAGCTTGAACAGATTGCAAAACAGCACAACCTGTTCCTGATCACCGACGAAGTTTATCGCGAGTTCATCTACGGCCAGACCAAACCACCATCGGCATTGATGCTCGAAGGAATGGAAGAGCATGTGATTGTGATCGATTCGATCTCGAAGCGGTTCTCTGCCTGTGGAGCAAGGATCGGCTGTCTGGTCACGCGTAACGAAGACGTGTTCCAGACGACATTGAAAATGGCCCAGGCAAGGCTCTCGCCGCCAACGTTTGGTCAATTGGGTGCGGCCGAAGTCTACGACTTGCCGTCATCATTTTACGAAGGCGTGGTCAGCGAATATTCGGCCAGGCGCGACCTGCTAAAAACAACGCTCGACAGCATCGATGGCGTGACTTGCCCGGAGATCGATGGAGCGTTTTACGCAATGGTTCGACTTCCGGTGGAAGATTCAGAAGACTTTTGCCGCTGGATGTTGGAGTCTTTCGACCACGAAGGCAACACCGTCATGATGGCTCCGGGGTCGGGATTTTACGCCACCGAAGGGCTGGGAAACAATGAAGTTCGAATCGCGTACGTGCTCAACGAATCGGATCTGAAAAAAGCGATGGACTGTCTCCGTGAAGGCTTGAAGGTTTACAACTCATGAATTTCCGCAGTCCGCATTTGCTCGATCGCAACTCAAGTGCTTTGCTGGTGGTCGATATTCAGGAAAAGTTGATCCCGGCGATTGAGTCATCGGATCGCGTTGTCGCCAAATCAAAACAGCTCATGGATGCGGCGGCCATTCTTGGTGTCCCGGTCCTCGTTTCAGAGCAGTATCCCAAAGGACTCGGTGCGACGGTCGAAGCGTTGGACGTATCGCAGGCAGCAGTCGTAGCTGAGAAAACGATGTTTAGCTGTCGCGAATGCAAATCGTTTCTGGAATTTCTGGAATCGAAGTCCATTGAGACGCTGCTGATCTGTGGGATTGAAGCTCATGTTTGCGTCGCTCAGTCGGCTTTTGATTTTCTGGCTTCTGGATTCAACGTTCATGTCGCCGTTGATGCGATAGGGTCCCGAAACGCAATCGATCGCGACACCGCGATATCCAGAATGAGTCTGCACGGTATCGTGACTTCTACTTCCGAGGCCGCCATTTTCGAGTGGTGCGAATCGGCCTCAGCCAGCGAATTCAAACAGGTCAGCCAGCTCGTAAAGTAGTGGTTTCCAGTGGCGAGCTTTACCGCTGGAGGTGACGAAATGCCACTCGTTTTGTGGGATTATCTGCAAACTCCGGTCGGCAGGGCCATTGCGAGCTAATTCGTCGAATGTCTGCCTGGCGTCAGGCGGTGGCCTTCAGAAACGTGAACCAATCGCCTACACTGTGGCTTCGCGCGGGTTGGCCATATTGATGAGCCCCTCAACAAAGACGCGCCCAAAACAAAACATCTTCAGCAGCGATGCTGAAACGGAGAAACCGTGAGTAATATTGACGACTATTTAGGCGGCAACAAGAAACGTAAAGTCGAACCGATCGACGAGGATGTCAACGTATCTGGCAAGTCCGAAGATGGCAACGTGGATGACCAGCCCAAAGCGGGTAACTGGGACTTCCTTGCAAACATGTTTGGGATCGCTGGCGGCAAGAAGAAAGAGAAGTCCGAAGTTGAGTCGACGGACTCATTGGACGCTTCAGCTCAGGAGCAGGACAAGGAGCCGGATCCTCCAGCAGCCAGAGAGACTCGCAAGCCTGCCAGGGCTTCAAAACCTGAAGCGACTCCCAAGCCATCGAAGCCAAAGGCAAAGAAAGCTGCTCCTGCAGTTGCCGATCCGGTGAAGGCGTTGGAAGACGTTGCTAACGCACCTGCTGAAGACAAGGCAGACATTCTGACTCAGATATTCAGTGCCGGATTCGGAGGCGACGACGAAGTCGAGGAAGACGAGCCCGAAGTCGCGGCAGTGGCTGAAGATTCTTCTGATGACTCCGATGATTCGGAAGAACCACGTGGTCGTCGTCCTCGTCGTCGCGGTGGTCGTAAACGCAAAGAGCGAACAGAAGAAGCTGCTGAAGATGTTGTCGAAGATTCCGGCAGTGAAGAAGAAGTTTCTGCGGACGACGAAAACTTTGTTGAATTCGAAATTCAGGAATTGGATACTTCTCCGATCAGCGAGAAGGAATCTGACGCACGTGGCCGTTCGCGTCGTCGACGCAGTGGCGGTGGCGGACGTGGTCGAGGAGACAGTTCGCGCGATGAACAGTCGTCTGACAAGCCAAAACGATCACGTTCACGTAAGCGAGGACGTGACTCCGAGGAGTTCGCTGACGACAAACCAAAAGATGAAATTTACGCTGAAGACACCGATCCAAGAGACATTGATCCGCGAGGTGAAGATGGAGATGAAGACGGTGGCGGGCGCGGAGGTCGGACTCGAAGCCGAGGCGGTCGTGGTCGAGGTCGCGGTCGGGGGGGACGAGACAGGAACCGTGATCGAGACGATTCATTTGCCTCCGAAGATAATGATCGCGCACCACGCAGTCGTGGGCGTGACAACGACGATGACGACCGATCAGAGAAGTCAGAACGTCCGAAGCGCAGTCGCAGCCGACGACGCGGCCGTGGGGACTCAGACCGTGACGAAGTAGCTGCATCGTCTGAGAGTTCACCTCGTAAAGGCCGTCGCCCTCGTCGTGACTGGGAACGCGAAGCTGGCGACGGAGAGAGAAGTTCGGGTTCCGAGCAAAGTCGAATTCCTACGTGGAAAGACGCAATCTCCGGGTTGATTGAAAACAACATCAAGTCAAATTCCTCATCGCGATCATCTCGCGGTGGTCGTGGCGGCGGGAGATCCCGTTCTGGCGGCGGAGGAGATGATCGTGGCCGTGGTCGCGGACGTGGCCGAGGAAAAGGCCGAGGCTAGTCGGACGTTTGGTATATCGTGAGCGGTAAGGCGGCGGTGTTGCTGTGCCGCGCGGTACTGTCTGATAATGCATTGCAGCTTAAGCGTGGCTGTC
>CAYUNP010000130.1:1360-15186 GCA_964446085.1 uncultured Pirellulaceae bacterium | reverse complement strand
TGCGCCGCCGCGACCGTGCCCAATCGAAGTATTCGAAAACTCCATTCTGAATTTCGCAAGGCACGGAGACCACAGAGAGTCTCGCCGCGGGCCAGGATTTTCGACCGGTTCAGCTGGCCTGTTTCTAATTTCGTTTTTTCGCGAATAGTCGAATGCGCGTCGCACCTGTTCTAGGTTTCCTGCCATTGAATATTGTGTATTCGAAATTCCGATATTCCAAAAACCGCAACAGATCTTCACGCGAAATCAGCCAAGCCGATTTTTCGAGTCCCTGTTTTGAGTTTCTGGTTAGAGCGGCCCTATTCGTTCGCTCGTGAAGCAAAAATGGTTCGGTTCCCTCAAAGGTAACTTCTCGCGTGCGACCAGTTACATGGAAAGTTGGGTTGTCTGGATCGTAGAGCGTTGTGCAGATACCAATCGCAGGAGATTTGGTCGTGATTTCGTCCAGTAAGACCATCGGGCGAGCCAAGTGATAGAGAACGCCCGAAGCCAGAATGAACGCAAATTTATGGTTGGTCTTCTCAAGATAGGCTGTGAAATCACCAACCAGGAAACGGGCCGCGCTGAGCTGGTAATGGTTCTTGACGATTAGGCATTTCAAAAAGTTTCGTGGGTTGCCTTCAATCGCCAGCACCTCTTTGGCACCGCTTTTGCACAACGTATGAGTATGAAATCCTTCGTAAGGTCCCAACTCCAAAACGCGTTTGCCTTCAAACCCGCCAATTTGTTCATTCAAAAATGGAATGAAAGGATCACGCAAGCGATCGGGAATGATCTTTTGATTGGCTTCGTCTACCTGAAAATGTGCCCAGTCGTTATCGAGAATTCCAAACGGAAGCGTGCGTGCAGGAAACATGTTGTAGAGCTTGTCGAGGTTCGATTGCTCTACCGAAGACTCAGACGCAGGATCTTTAACTGAGGAAATCATGGAAAACCCAGGCGGATGAAATGCGAAGTGGATATTTCCAGTGTTTAGGGAGATTGGCCGAGGTCGTCAATGTCAATCGAAACCCGATCCAGTGCCGCCAAACTGGCAACATAATTCGCCACAAAGCTTCAACAAGTCCTTCGATTTGATCGGCCTCATGGGCTGCCGATAGCGTGATCCGTAAGTGAGAGTTCCTTCAGGAACCGCTGGGGGCGTATGGCGACTACCAGAAAGCCGGCAAGCTCCAATCGCGTCGATGCAGCAACGGCATCGACTGGGATCCAAACAGCCGACTTTGAATGTTTGGGAATCCAGCAGCTGATGCCCGTCTCACCGGTCAAAACCATCATTGCGCGGCCACGATGGCTTAAAATCGAAAATTTTGAAAGCTGCTTCGAAAATCTGAACGCCCGCCCCGTCTATTCTATGACGATCAGGTTTTTTCGATGGTAGTCCATGAAGCCCCAACAGCTTGAGCAACTTGTTTCGACGCATCAGCGTTCGCTTGAGCTATTTGCATCTCAATGGACGAGGTCTCCTGAAGACTGCGTTCAAGAAGCATTTCTCCGTCTTCATCGCAATGATCAACCCGTCACCAATCATGCCGCCTGGCTATTTCGGGTTGTTCGCAACCTCGCAATTGATCAGGGCCGCAGCGATTCCAGTCGATCGAATCGAGAACGAATCGCTGGTCAACAACGGTCTCTTTTTTCAGTAACGCAAAATCATCCTATCGACGGTGACGAGTTACAAAAAGCGATCAACGAACTGTCCGACGACCAACGCGAAATCATCGTCGCCAGACTGTGGGGCAAACTTACGCTACATGAAATCGCAGATGCATTTGAAATCGCCGTCAGCACCGCACACAGACGTTATGAAACGGGAATCAAACAACTACAGAAGCACTTTGAGGTCACATGTCAGAATCAAAAAAACAACTAAGCGAATTTGAGCAATTGCTGGAATCCGTTACACCAACCGAAGCGCAAGGCAACCCGATGCAGATCATGTATCTGGCTGGGCAGCAATCGAAATCTGATCCGGTTGTATCACCCAAATCGAATCAGCTTTGGCAAGTTGCAACGCTGGTTTCCTCAACGGTCGCGGCCTGTTTGTTGGTGACGCTTTTCATCCCGTCAACGTCAGAGCTCAAACCGAATTCTGTGGCTTCAAATGTCAGCGAACCGTTGAAACTTCCTGTAGCTGACGATCGATCGGCGGCGGAGAAGGTTCCTTCTTTGAGGCTACGTCAGACCAACGCGTTTGAGATTGCCCAATCCCGAATGCCCAAGAGCAGCATCGACATGTTCGGTGACTTCGAACTTGAACCAATTGATAGCGACCGATTCAAAAAGGAGTACTTCGAATGAAGATTTCGTTTTGCTATTTTGCTGTTTTGATTTCACTTCTTGGGGCCAACACTGGATTTGCTCAACAGAAGGATCGATGGAAAGAGACTGCCTGGGAAGAAATCGATCAAACAGTTACTCCAGCTGAAATCACACAGGATTCACTGACCTATAAACTGTTCGATGATTCTGCCGCCACGGCACAACATAACTCAGCCACTTACTACTACCGTGCATGCCTCAAGTGGGCTGCAATGCCCAAGAACCATCGCGCCAAACTGTACTCGCAACAGGAACCCTGGTTCCGCGGCCCGCTAAGTGATTTGCCACAAGTCGCCGTTGAACAGTGGCTATCAAAAACCGAACCGGCTCTGAAAGAACTTCGCAAAGGTCTGGCAGGCAAATGCGACTGGGGCATCGAAGACTCTCAAGGACTTTCGATCGCAGAAATGACTGAGCTCGACCTGTCTGTGGAACTGACGGTTCTTCGGGAATTCGCTGACGTATTGAGATTACAAGCAAGACTTCATCTGGCTCGGTCTGAATTCCAACAGGCCGTTAGTGTGTTGGCTGCGACGATCAAGTTGTCTCAGGACATCACTCGCCTGCCAGGATTTCTTCCGCCTTATTCCGCCATAAACATTGCTCGCAACACGCTCTCCACGATCAACGAGATGGCCTCGTTGCCAAACTCGCCCAACATGTTTCGTGCGTTGCAAACTTTGCCAAATCCGATCGTTAACTTTCGTCCTGTGATTCGAAAGCAATATGATTCGGTTCAACGCAGTCTTCAGTTTCTTGACGATCCGGAAAGTTCGAACCGATCAGACGATCAGTGGCGAGCGGTCTTTTTGGACGGGCTTGAACAATTGGACGAGTCCAGTCGTTCCAACTACGAACGCACACGGCCAGACAGCTGGAATGACATTGTCGCGTCACGCGAACGTCGGTTAGGGCTGCTCTTGGCAAAGCTGTTTCCATCGGCGAAACGCGAGTTGGTGAATGCCGGGTGGGACAAAGAAAAACTTGACGCAATGCACGTCGGCCAGGTGATCGCCATCCAAACTCGGCGACTTTGGGATCGCCATGTTCAGTTGCTGCAAGGCATCGACAATCTGTCCGCTGCGGAAGTTCGCGAGCGTTCAAAGCAAATGGAGTCCGGCGATTTACTCTATGGAGAACTGCTCGGCGCCTTTCCTGTTCAAAATGTGATCACGACGCAAGAGAACCTGCTTCTTTCCCGCTGGAGCAATTTCGAAATCAGCATGAACGTCGAAAAACTGCGACATCATCTCGCAAAAACGGGCTCGTTTCCAAACGCCAAGCAGTTCCAGGCAATGAGCCCCTGTCCAGATCCGCAAACCGACCAGCCGTTTGAGTATCGACTTCTCGAAAACGGCGACGCTCAGATTCAATCCTCACCGATCGGCGAAGAGGATTACGTTCGCACTCGTTACACCATCAAAAAGGCACAGCAGTAATCATGATGACTCAAAAGAAAACGTTGTTTCCATGTTCACTTCTTGTCGTTCTTGTGCTGACTGGAATCGCTTCAGCGAAACAGGATGACGGAAAGTTCCTTGATGACTTGAAGCCCGTTTTGGATTGCCAAACAATTGCTCTGGTCCACATTCAACTCAGCGATCTGTCGATCAAGGAATCCTGCGAACAGTTGGTCGAAGTGATCGAGAAGCTTCCGGAAAAGAACAAAGCCGCGAGCTTGCAACAGGCAGCTTTCATGGAACAGTACAAAGAGAAACTGATGAAGCGCGGTGCGACGGACGTGGCACTACTGCATCGAATTGGAACAGCCATCGATCGAAATCGGCTCATCGTCGTTCGTTGTGCAGACGAATCGAAAACGAAAGAGGTCAAGAAGTTCCTCGAAGAATATCACATCGGCGGATTCTATTTCGCGAAGCCACTCGGAAACCTGGTGTTGCTCGGTTGGGACGAAGCCTTCAGCAAGATACCGCGTCTCGATGATGCAGAACTCGGTTTGCTCAAAGCGGCGCTCAAACATGCTGGCAACAAACCCGTTCGACTGGCCATGACACTCTCCGGCGACCAAAAGAAAGCACTCGCACAAGGAGACCCAAAAATGTGGGAAGACGGATCTCCGGCGGGTATTGGAAATTTGCAATGGGTTGCAGTTGGCCTGGATATCGCAGGAAAGGAATTCAAGATGAGCTTGAGAGCTTCCGAAGATGCAGCAGCGACAGCCATGGCCGCGAAAACCAGCAGTTCACTGGAACGTTTCGTTGCGGCAAATGGCATCAAGAAGAATCTCCCAGCGATATCGAAATGGATTGAAGACCTGGAGCTTCCGGTTTCAAAAGACACCATCGAATTGAGTTTCAAAGGTGAGCAATTCGACACAATGGTGCAGGCGTTTTCGCAGGCAATCGTGCAAGTCCTCAAACGTCAGCGGTACTCTGAAGAAAGCGTTCGCATTCGCCAGGTCGCGATGGCGTTCCTGAAATATGAAGAGGCGAACGGCACCTTTCCGCCTCCGTATTCTGTTGACGCGGAAGGCAAGCCTCTGCATAGCTGGCGAGTTCTGATCCTGCCTTATATGGAACAGCGAAATCTGTTTTCGCTGTTTCGCATGGACCAGCCGTGGGATAGCGACGCCAACCTTGCAGCCGCAAAGAACTTGCCCGTTCAGTATGCTGTTGGCGAGGCGAAAATTGTCGATGATGTTCTTCACACGCGAGTCCTCGCGATGGTTGGCGACGATTCGGCGATTCGATCCAGGAAGACGAAGTTCCAACAAATTGTGGACGGTTCAGTGAGCACGATCTCCGTGGCAATGGGCTCAGAGGAACAAGCCGTGCCCTGGACCAAACCCGCTGACTTGCAGGGAACGCCTGACGAGCTTTCCAAAAAAATGCTCGAAGCCAATCCTGATGGATTTTGGGTGGCCACTTGCGATAGCGGAGTACACTTTGTTCCACCCAAAGCCAATGCGGAGAAACTGGCTTGGGCGCTGCAAATTGATGACGGCAACATCATTACTGCAAATGGCGACAATCTCGCGAAAGCCCTTGCCAGTCCTGACACACCGGATCCGCTTTATGATCCCAATGCAATTGTGCCCAAGTGGTGGACGGACTATTTGATTCCCGTGCCGTGGATCGAAGCATCTGGGCTTTCTCAATAGTAGGCAAAATCAAGTCGTGGCCAGCATCGATCTCGCATTCAAGGTATGTTGCCGTATCAAGTCAGACACAATTCAACATTGAAAACGAAAACGTACCATGAAGACGCTTGGACTCGTTGGCGGCACCTCGTGGCATTCCACGATCGAATACTACCGAATTATCAATCAATTCGTAAATCAACATTTTGGAGATAACACCAATCCGCCTTTATTGTTGTTCAATATGAATCAAAGTCGGATTCACCATCTTCAAAGAGAAAACAAATGGGATGAGATCGCCGAATTGTTTTTCGGCGCGGCAGAATGTCTTCAAAAAGCAGGCGCTCAAGCAGTCATTTTCTGCGCCAATACGCCACACAAAATCTTTCCTCTCGTGGAATCCCGACTCGACGTTCCGATCCTGCATATCTGTGATGCAACATCGAACGCGATCAAAGAAACAGGGCTTTCAAAAGTTGGCCTCATCGGAACCCGTTTTTCGATGGAGCAAGATTTTCTGGTTCACCGTTTTGCCACTAACGAAGTCGAAGCAATTGTGCCCGCTGACACTGAAGAAATCGTCGAACTTCATCGGATCATTCAGGAAGAATTGACGTTTGGAAACATTGTTGAGTCGTCCAAACGATTTGTCCTGAATTCTGTCCAGTCCCTGGCCGATCGTGGCGCACAAGGCATCGTGCTGGGTTGCACAGAATTCCCGTTGATGTTGAACTCGCAGGACATTGACTTTCCAATGTTTAACACGACTCAGATTCACGCCGAAACCGCTGCTCAATTTACCCTGTCTGGATAAGTCAAAACCAAAAAGTTACGCGCAACAAGTCATCACATGACCTCGCGCGAAGATCGGGTTCATGTGAAATTCAGCGCGAACACAGGCTGGAAGCCTATGCCACCAGCGCCTCAACAAGTCCCTCAATTTGATGCGCTTCATGGCTCGCCGAAAGTGTGATTCGTAACCGTGATGTCCCTTCGGGAACCGTTGGCGGACGAATGGCGACGACCAGAAAACCTTTTTTCTCCAACCGCTCTGAAGCGCCGACGGCATCGACTGGCGACCCAAACACAACCGACTGAATCGGTGTCTGAGCATCCAACAACTCAACGCCTTTACCAGCGGCAAGCTTTCGAAACAGCGCAACGTTCTCACTCAGTTTCTCAAGCCGCCACGCCTGTTGCTGAATCATTCGAATTCCCGCACGGGATGCTTCCACGATGGCTGGCGGCAAGGCAGTCGTATAAATGTAAGGCCGTGCATGCTGGATCAGATGATCGATCCAAATCGCATCGCCAGCGACAAATGCTCCGAACGAACCGACGGCTTTGGACAGCGTTCCAATCATCAGCGTCTGCCCGTGTGGCCTGAGTCCTGCCTTTTCGAGCGAGCCAGCTCCGCTTTTGCCAAGCACGCCAAAACCATGCGCATCGTCGACCAGCAACAAACGGTTTTCGTGATCGCAAATTTCGGAAAGCCGCGCCACATCCGCAACGCCGCCATTCATACTGAACACACCATCGGTTGCAATCATCATTCGCGGTGCGGCGGATTGATCGATCAACTGACTTGCATGATCCAGGTCGAGATGTCGGTAGCGATGTGTCTTCGCGCGGCAAAGAAGTCCCGCATCGATCAACGACGCGTGATTCAGTTTGTCCTGCAACAACAAATCATGACGACTCAAAAATGCATTCGGGACGGCAAGGTTGGCCATGTAACCTGTCGAGAACACAATCGCTTTTTCGGCGCCAACAAACTCTGCGATTTCGTACTCCAGCGAATCATGTGGCGATTGATGCCCGCAGACGAGATGCGAAGCACCTGCGCCCACACCCCAGTTTGCAACTCCCTGCTCAACAGCCGATTTAAGTTCGTCCGAATTGGCGAGCCCCAGATAGTCGTTGCTGGAAAAGTTGATCAGCTCTCGGCCGGCACGTTTGACGACAACTCCCTGAGGCGCCTCGACCGTTTTTAATTCGCGCAGCAGACCTGAATCATATCGTTGCTGGTTCTGGTTGGAGATCGATTCACGAAAGGACATGCAATGATCTTACAGGAGGAAACGGAGGAAACCGAGCATACTTCGAATGTCAGGCAGAGGAAGTATTGCGATCGGTTTCGAAGTTTCCCGCATCATTGATTTGTGGTCAGCGCTGGCAACGATTCCTTTAGTTCTTCAAATCCCTCGTCAGTCACCTTTGTATAGCCAACGTACAGCTGACGCAGGTTTTTGAGTGGCCGGAGACTCTTGAGCCCCTCGTCGGTAACTTTGGAAAAAGTTAACTCGAGCTGATCAAGCTGTGAAAGCCCTGAAAGAAATTCCAATCCATCGTCAGTGATCTCGTTGCCGTTCTTTTTTCCAGCTCCCAACCAAAGACGCTTCAACTGCTTCATGCCCTGAAGGTGTTCGAGTCCTTTGTCGCTGAAGCTGTGCCCCTGCAAAGATAGCACCTCGACGTTGGGCAACTCGCTGAGATGATGCAGCGATTCATCCGTGATCAGGGAATTGTTGATGTGAACGTGTTTCAGACTCCTTAACTTTGCCAGGTGGGCAACTCCCGCATCGCTGACTGCAAAAGCATCCCAAATGAAAATCTCTTCAAGGTTTTCAAGGCCTTCAAGTTTGGCCAAACCTGCATCGGTCGCCTGTTCCCGAAGCAGCAGAAGTCGTTTGAGATTTGGAAATTTTTGCATGAACGAAAAGCACTCGTCGGACAGGAGCCGATTTTCCAAACGCCCCAATTTTTCGTCCTCGTGATAGACCATGTTGACTTCCACGACGTGTTCTTTTCCATCGATCGTTTCCAGTTCGACCCATCCACCCAGTTGTTTGATTGCCGCAACTGGATCCTTTTGGTCCAAATTCAAATCCTGGATTTCGTCCCTGCCAGGAACCCTGAATGGTCGCTTGTCCTTTGGCTTGATGCGAATGTCGAACTCCGTTGTCTCACCTTCCACAATTTCGAGGCCAGCAGTGTGTAGCTGATCCGTATTAACCCCGACCCACGATTGTTTTGAACCAAATCCTCCCAGGTACGTGACGAAGAAGCGTCTGCCTGCTTGAACTCTCATTGAAAACGACCCGTCGGACTGGACGTCGGCGGCAGGCATGCCGCTGTAGCCAACTCCTTGCCTGGTGAATTCGGCAATTTGCATCCTCTCGCCTTTGCCCAGGCGAACAGGAAGTCCGGTTTCGGCATTCACAAACCGGCCCTTGAGGATCCCACCGATTTCCATCGCAAAATCCTGCTCATTGGCACCCGATTTAACTTCCAAATCGGGAATCATCAAATTGGGTCGCTCTGGAAACACAATGCTTAGCCGGCAGTTACCCGGCGGCAGGTTTTCGATTCGGTATCGACCATTCTCGTCGGTTAGAACTTTTATCCAGGGTTGAACAGCACGATCGTTTTGAAGCTCTATTCGCGCACCGACTGCTGGCTTGCCGGACTCTTTCAAGGTCACTTGGCCCTCCACAGTGGCGGCAGGCCTAACCGTAACTTCCAGAATGTCAGGAGCTTTGGCAACCGAAAAAATCTGTCGCGGGAAGTCCGGGTGCAACACTTGGCCTCGTCCCAAATTTACAGAATCGACAAACATGTTTCCCTTCTCAATCACGGATGTCTGGGAGCCATCCCATGACTGGATATCCGAAATTTCAAACGAGCCGTCGGCCTGGGACACAGCAGTTCGAATCCCAGGAACCGGTCTTAACCAAGTGGTATCAACCGAAACAAGCGCGTTTGCCACCGGATCACCTGACTCATTAACCACGCGACCTTTAATCGTGACCGCGGGACGCAGCTTGAATTCAGTGTCTGTCAGCTCTCGTTTTTCTCGGGTAAAAAACCCAGTCCTGGTTGTTGCTCTACCCGGATGCTGGGCAACTATTTCCAGGTAGCCAGGTTGGCCACCGGGTTCATTGAACTCCTTGAATTTGAATTTCCCAACCGCATCGCATGAAACACGATTCAATTCGACAGGAAGTGACTTTTCAGTATCAACAAAGTTATTCTCTGTTACCCAGAAAAGTCGAACCTGTGCGTTCGCTTGTGGCTTTCCATTTTCGTCAACACAGGACCCGGAAATCGTGATCGGTGAATCCTCTTTTTCCTGTCCCTGCTGTTGGACGTCATCGTTTTGTTCTGTCTCCTGATTCACAGGCGGAGCAACTCCGGGTTGGGCAATCGCCAGGCTACCGCAAATCAAAAAGGCTGCCGTCGCGACACACATTCGCCATGGCATCGAAAGCCGCGCCGCTGGTGATTCGTGCATCGCCAGCAACCTTAACACTCGAGAGCGGGTTGCGGACATGCCGACTGCCAACATCAACTCTCGCTGGTTTTCTGCTTCCTGACACCAGACAGTCAGGACAGACGCGAGGTCCGTCGGATCGCTTCCACCGGCGACCGCCCAATCGTCACATGCTTCTTCAACGGCATTGAAAAATGAGCTTCGCATCCACCAGACCAGTGGCTGCAGAGGCAACAAAATAGCAATCAACTGTACCCAAAGTCTCGCCCATCCGTCCCGACGACGGATGTGTGCCAGTTCATGTGCCAACATGGTGATCAAGTGGTTTTGACTATTCAGTTTTTCACTTTTGGGTATCAACACCGTGGGTCGAAAGAACGCCAACACCATCGGAGTTGCGATTTGATCGCTGGTCAAAACATGAGGAATCGCCGCCAACCCAATTTTCTGAGAGGCAACTGAAACGGCGGCCAACACATTTTCATCTGTACAGGGCTCCGCTTGACCCAACAGGCGACTGACCGAAAACGCACTGCCAATCAGTCGCAGCAAAAGGATCAACGAGGCGATCAACCAAACAAGCCCCGTTGCATTGAAGAGGAATTTGACAATCGCTGATGAAGAAATGGAGCCGGCAGTTGCAGCATCTCGAGCGGGTTCGGAGACCGTTGAGTTCGCTGACATTGAACCTGCGTTTCCCGTTTTGGGAGCAAGGGCAACGGTAGCCGAGAGGTCATGGGAACTCGATTCGATAAACTGATCCTGGACAATACTGTTTTCTGAATTGGCATCGCCGCGCGACAACCCGACAACCGCCTCTGATGACTCAGTCTGGTTCCTTTGAGTCGCAACAGAAACCGGAATCGAGATTCCCCAGCCAGCCAGACGAACAGTTCCATGCGTCGCCGGAAGTACCACGCATGCCGTGAGCGCAATCAACAACACCCACGATCGACCCGCTGGTTGACGTACCAAAACAAGAGCCATCATTCCAAGCAGACTGGCGATGGTGCTGAGCAGCAAGGTACTGAACAAAAGAATTTGCCAGCTGTCGCCTGGAAGAATATTGAGCACGTTATCCATTTCAATTCCCCTTCTTTTTGGTTTTCTTTGCTTTTGATTTCTCCTTGCGACGTTCATCGATCAGCTTGCGGAGCTCGGCCAAATCGGTATCCGATAGCCTCGCTTCGTCGATCAGATTGGAAAGCAACAAGCTCGGGTTTCCAGAAAATGCCGTTTTCAGCAGCTCTCCCAACTTGCTGCGACCGACTTCCGTTCGCTGCCTGGCGGCACTGTAGACGTAAGCGCGACCTTCGCTGCGATGCTTCAGCCAGCCTTTTTTGGCCAGCTTTTGAACAGCCGAAAGCACGGTGGTATAGGTAACCGGTCGACGTTTGCCGATCGCTTCCACCAGTTGGGCAACGGTTGCTTCTTCCCGTTCCCATACCAATTCCATCACTTCGCTTTGAAGTGTTCCCAGTCCAAGAATCTTTTCACTCATGACGACCTGACCGTTGAATTACGTTGGCTTGATGTACGTTACTCCGACGTAGATAGATCGTCAAGACTTTAATTCAGGAAATTTTGAAGACGAGAATTCACCAGTCGGCGTTGCGCGATCCGGCGTTACCGATGGATCAAATTTGCATCGGTACCAGAAAGTCGCCCCAGAATGTTGCGTAGAATTCGCTGTTCAAGCGAAACATCGCGGCCCATCGAGATCCAGCCATCGTTTTGCCGCGATCGCCAGGGATCTTCGAATCCGACATCAAGTGCATTGTCGTGTCGCAGATATTTTCCACTGACAGCTGAACGAACCGGGTTCGGATTGTCTTCCAATTCCTTGAAGACTTTCACATCGATCGAGTAACTGTCGCCGGTTGGAATCACGCGAACTTTCGCCTGACGCCGTACGGTTTGCAATGAAGCATGAAGCTTTTCAAATCCTCGCGTCGAATCGTGATGCCAGGGCTCAAGAATCGTCGATCCGATTCGCGGCCAGGTCTCAATCCAGCCTTCGGTCATTACGTTGTCCACAACGCGAATTTGTTCTTCACGAGCGATGCGAAAGTAGTCATCCACTTCGTCGCTGACCTGTTCCATCACCCGGAATCGGTCCAACAATGGAACCTGAATCGGGTTTTGAATTTCCTGACTGATCAGTTGAGCCTGTGGCTCGGCAGACTGAAGGTTCGAGAACGCTCTGCAGCCAGAAAGACAGCTCAACATCATCAAAACGATGATCGCTTTTGAAGTGAGCAGATTGTCTTTGGCTGGTGACATGGAGATCTTTATGGGCTGAAAATTCGCCGGGAGTTTGAAGGAATCACTGTTGGGCGGCAAGACCAGAAATCTGTTGGAAAACACGGCTTTTGTTATGTAGCACAGTGGTCTCCACCGTGAGACATGCAGCAAGGCATGCAGCAAACGGTAGAGACCATCGCTCTACCAACAGCTATCATCTGCGCATGAACATGACACCCACGATCGCTTTAATTCACGGCTGGGGAACCGGCCCGGAAATCTGGAACCCGGTTCGCGATCAGTGTGCGTCAATCTCTCTTTCGACGGTCATTCATGAACTGCCAGGCTATGGTTCGCGAAGTCATGAAGACTCCAATTTGAACATTCAACAATTGGCTGATGATGCAGCTGAACGTCTGCCCGGTAACGCCATCTGGGTTGGCTGGTCGCTGGGAGCAATGGTTGCACTTGCCGCTGCCATCAAAGAGAACACCTCGATCGCAGGAGTGATGGGTCTTTGCGCGACTGCGAAGTTTGTCACAAATTCAGAAAAGGCCGACGCGTTGGTCGAACTGCGGAAGGCGGTTGAAACCGATGCCGCAAAAGCAACCTCCCGATTCCAGCGTTCCATGCCGAGCTCGGCCAATCGGCGATCAATCACGAAGCAACTCCGCAACGTGTCTGCTGGCATCATCTCGAAAGAAACACTTCTATCGGGACTGGATGTGCTTTCGAGGGCTGACTTAACGGAGGAAGTGAATAAGATATCCGTTCCCGTTCGATTGATTAGCGGCACAGAAGATCCCATCATCGATGCCTCTGCAGCAATTGAACTGAATCGCCTGATCCCGGGCAGCCAATACACCGCCCTGCCCTGTGGCCACGTTCCGTTTCTGGAATGTCCGCAACTGTTTTCGGAGCAACTTTTTGAATTCGCCCAAACGTTTACTGATTCGCCAACAAATCCAGGATCAGTTTGATCGTGCAGCGAACACTTACGATAGCGTTTCTGAACTGCAGCGCCGGATGGGTCAATCGCTGCAGCAACTGATTGTTGAATCAGGATCGAACCCGGAAGATTCCCTGATCGACCTGGGCTGCGGAACCGGCGAACTGCTGTTGGGACTGGAGCAGGCTGGACTGAGCAACCTGACAGGATTGGACTTGTCAGCACAAATGCTCGAAGTGGCGAAAACGAAAACTTCGTCTGCCAGTTTTGTACACGCGGACATCGAATCGATTCCCTGCGATGACGGAGCTTTCAAGCTGGCCGTTTCCAATGCCGCGTTGCAGTGGTGCGACATTGGCATGGCGGCGAAAGAAATTTTCCGAACCCTGGAACCTGGTGGGAAGGCCTGGTTAACTTCCTTTACCGAAGGAACACTTGGCCAGTGGCATCGTGCGTTTACGACCCTCGGTTTTAAATCCAGAGTTCATGTGCTTCCGGGCGCGACCGAAATTCGCTGCCAGTTTGAGCAAGCGGGGTTCAAGGTTGTCAATGTTGAACTTCTGGCAGAAACGGTTCAGTTCGATTCCGTTGAGAACATGTTTGGTTCGATTAAACGCCTGGGTGCCAGCAACGCGATGGAATCCCGGTCGCGGATGAACCGTGCAGAATACCAGGCGACAAAACAGCTCTTTCAAAATGAACTTGAAACCCAGGGACAGCTTGGACTGGACTATGTGTGGGTGCAGATGTCGGTAGAGAAACCACTGACTTGATCCGATTAGGATGATCGGAATGCCCACCAAAAAACCGAAAACGCGGTCGTCATGAGGTTTTGACTGCCGAAAATGGTCAACCCGGGTTCCCTGGTTTTGCGTTCGGATTGGTGGAGCACCGTTTTGGGATGAACCGTTGGCGTTCTGGCATATTGCAGGTCGCCC
>CAYUNP010000130.1:0-1260 GCA_964446085.1 uncultured Pirellulaceae bacterium | reverse complement strand
AATCGTGAAGAGCAAGCGAACATCAACGTGTTCAAAGTCGCTTCGCCTTCGGTCGTTAACATCTCAACACAACAAACCATCGAGGCCCAACGGGGCGACGTGACGCTTAACCTGGGTCGAATGCCGTCGGGAACTGGTTCGGGATTCATCTGGGATTCAGCCGGGCATGTGGTCACGAATTTCCACGTCGTTGAAGATTCTGATTTCGTTCGTGTCAAACTGACTGACGGAACAGAATGGGAAGCAGAAGTGCTCGGCACGGCTCCGGAATTTGATGTCGCTGTTTTGAAAATCGATGCTCCCGAAGGTCGGCTTCGCCCGCTGGCGATCGGGCGATCGGATAATCTTGAAGTCGGACAAAAAGTCTACGCGATTGGAAACCCTTTTGGATTGGATCAAACTCTAACAACAGGAATCGTCAGTGGACTGGGTCGGGAGATCGACTCACGTAGCGGCAACGCAATCCGGGGAGTCGTTCAAACCGATGCCGCAATCAATCCGGGTAACTCGGGAGGTCCGCTTCTCGATAGTCAGGGGCGATTGATCGGAGTGAACACTGCCATACTGAGTCGATCTGGTGGATCGGCAGGGGTTGGATTTGCCGTACCAGTCAACACAGTTCGAGCAACCGTACCACTGCTGATCAATGGCCAGATGGTCAACCGCGGCTACCTCGGCATCGCACTGGCGCCGATGCAGATCTCCAAACAGGCCACCGACGAAGGTGTGCTGATATTGGGAATCGCCGAAGACAGTCCAGCTGCTGAATCAGGAATCGTCGCAACACGTCGCGATGATGAAGGAGAAATACTGTGGGGCGATGTTGTCATCAGCCTCGAAGGCGAACGAGTTTCAGACTCTGAGTCTCTGCTGGTGAAGTTGCAGGAGTATCACGCCGGCGATGAAGTCACGCTGGGAATCAAACGAGGTGAAGAGTACGTGCGATTGCCAATTCGACTTGGAACACGTCCGAAACGCGACGACAAGTAACGTTTGGAGACAATGAACAATAATCGGAAGGGTGTTGGCTCAACGTGAGTGACACCCTCTTTTTTCATTGACTATTTCGATAGTTCGCAATTCTGCCTGGAGGTTGAGGCTCCTGAAACAGCGTGCACAGGTAGCCCACCAAAAGACGCGAAACACAATTTGCTCCAGCGCTCAAAAAGCCACGATTTGGGCCATACCTAAATTCGCGTATGGGCGTTCATTGGCGGTTTTAATTCTGCTGCCGTTTCGGCCCGAACCGTCGTTAGTGAA
>CAYUNP010000129.1:0-15211 GCA_964446085.1 uncultured Pirellulaceae bacterium | reverse complement strand
ATCGCCGAGAACGAAAACTACAGGTTTTTAAGCCGGACGATCTCTTTAGCCGGAATCTGTTCATTCAGTGACCGGCATGGACGCTAAACGATTTCTCAGTTTCGATCCGGCTGCCTTGCCACTGCGGGCTCTGAGTATAGTAAACTTTGCTATCCAGTCCGCGTTATCAATCTAGGCAGCCAAATGAATCGCCATTCTTGCGTCCTGAAAAAGACTTTCCTGTTTTGGTGTTTGACGTGTGTCATGGCAGCAGCCCCTTTGGCTGCCAACGAACCTGTAAGTAAAAAGGCTCTTCCAAACGTCATCGTGATCCTTGCCGACGATCTGGGGTACGGCGATGTTGGTTGCTACAATGCGGAATCAAAAATCGCGACTCCGAACCTGGACCGGATGGCAAAAGCTGGGATGCGTTTCACGGACGCGCACAGTCCGTGCACGGTTTGCACACCAACCCGTTACAGCCTGATGACAGGCCGCATGGCGTTTCGCGTTCCCAATGGTGGGCGTGTTTTTGCTGGAGCCGGTGGTCCGTCACTGATTCAGCCAAACGAGTTGACGCTTCCTGGGCTGCTTCGAGAACAAGGCTACTCGACAGCCTGTGTTGGCAAATGGCATGTTGGTTTGACGTTCTACGATGACGATGGAAAACCAATTCATGAAAGTGGACTCGAAGCGGTCAAGCGAATCGACTACTCACGTGAAATCGACGGAGGTCCGATCGATTGTGGCTTTGATTATTTTTATGGCACTGCCTGCTGTCCCACGACGGACTGGTTGTATGCCTACGTTGATGGAAAGAAGATTCCCAACCCGCCTGTAAAACGTCTCGACAGAACGACGCTGCCGAAACATCCGTACGCCAACGACAATCGGCGAGGCATGAAAGCCGACGACTTTGATCTCGAAGAAGTCGATCTGCAGTTTTTGAAGAAGAGCCAACAGTTCCTGAAGAATCACGTTGAGAAGAAACCCGAAACGCCATTCTTTCTGTTTCACTCGACGCAAGCGGTTCACTTGCCTTCTTTCCCTGGTAATCAGTTCAAAGGGAAGACCGAATCGGGACCGCACGGCGACTTTATCTTTGAGCTCGACTATGTCGTCGGCGAACTGATGAAGACGCTTGAAGACCTGAACATCGATGACAACACACTGGTGATCTTCACCAGCGACAATGGCCCCGAGGTGCCAACAGTCCATTACATGCGGAAAGATCACCAGCACGATGGATCCCGTCCCTGGCGCGGTGTGAAACGTGACAACTGGGAAGGCGGCCATCGAGTCCCGATGATCGTTCGCTGGCCAGGGAAAGTACCGGCTGGGAAAGTTTCATCGCAGTTGACATCGCTGACCGATGTGATGGCGACGATCGCAGAAGTTGTTGGCGCTGAGATTCCCGACGACGCTGCTGCAGACAGCTTCAGCATGTTGCCTGCGTTTTTGGGCACTGCTGGCGATGATCCGATTCGTCCCTATATTCTGCAACAGGGTTTCGGCGGCAGTCGCTATCTGGCGATTCGGCGCGACAACTGGAAGTACCTCGCTCACAAGGGCTCTGGTGGAAACAACTACGACAAACACAAATTGTTGAAGCAGTATCAGCTTCCTGAACTTGAGCCCGATGCACCGGGGCAGCTTTACAATCTGGAATCTGATCCTGGGGAAACGACCAACCTTTCGTCTAAGCATCCCGGGATTGTGAAAGAGCTCAGTACGCTGTTGCAGAAGTCAATCGCCGATGGACGTAGCGTGCCGACTCGCGAAAGCGCCGTCCTGCACGTTAAAGACAATCGCACCTGGGTCATCGATACACAGCAGCAGTGGAAAGAGAATTCCTCTGATCTCAGTGAAGTCGAAATCACTGAAGGTAAAGCCAGTCCGACTGCGAAGGATGCTTCCTTCAAAAGCACGTTGAAACGTTTCGACGCCAAACGTTCAGCGGCCTCGATCCTGATCGAACAATCACCGGAATGGCTCAACTGGAATCCGATCAAAAATTTGGGACCGACCAACCTCGGCGACGCGCCGGTGATGCTGAGTCTTGGCCCGGACAACTACTGGATGTTCGGTCGCTATAACAAAAGAAGAGGAAAAGGCAAAAAAAAGCCCAAGCCCTTCAATTCCAAACCAGCAACGCTCGACGGATTTGATATTCCCTTGCAGACGACTCCGTTTCGCAATCAGTTCGATGCGGCTGGGGCGTCGCAGAAAAAACTTGGTGGCTATCACGCCTGGCAGAGCAAGGACATGGTCAACTGGGTTCATCATGGGGCGATCACCGAAAGCAAAGCTCGCTGGATGACGACGGCAGAATTTGCGGATGGCAAAGCCTATTTCTACTACGACTTTCCGAATGACCAGGATCCACACGTTTACGTTGACGATGACCTGTTCGATGGAGTCCCCGGCGAGGACAAAGGAATGGCCTACGACGATCCCAGCCACGGTTCGGACTGTGCGATCATTCGCGGCCTGGACGGAAAGTTTCACTTGATCGTGGAAGACTGGAGTCCGATCAACGCACGCAACCATTCCTGGGATTCGCCGCTGGCGGCACACGCGGTCAGTCCCGACGGTTTGCAGGATTTCAAGCTGATGGAGCCACCGGTTGACAATCGCACCAAGCCAACTGGCGAGGTCAAAACATACAAGCACCCGCACTGGGTCAAGGAACACCCTGAGCGTTTCAAAACCAATGTTGCCGAATTCAACGTTCACGAGCCGGAGCAGGAAGCTTACGGAGACTGGGCAGCGATTTCTATTGGTGGACAGTACTACCTCTTTGGCGATTACGATCCTGTCGAAAGCGAAGAAATGAGCGTTGGCTGGTTTACTTCCGATGACATCAACAAGCCTTTCAAATGGTGTGGCAATATCGGCAAAGGGCATCCGGATCCCGATGTCATGTTCGCCGAGGGCAAGTTTTACCTGGCGACCCAGCAGCAACAGGATTTTGTAAGCTCCGGACCGTGGGTTGAAGAGGTCTCCGTTCGCGTGGGTGTCGATGTTGACAATGATGAAACGATTGATCAATGGACCGATTGGACGACCGTCAAAGAAAGCTACGACTACGTGGAAGGTTTCGCCAAGCAGGTTGCCAAAACTGCGGCTCAGGTAGACCTCGCCACGTTGCCAGCGGGATTCGGTTTTCAGTTCGAGGTCAAGATCAGAGACACCACCGAAAATGCGTCCAGGCCAATCATTGATAAGGTCGAACTCTCTTTTAGCGAAGCTGAATAACCCGCTGTAGGCGAAGTTACCCAGGCTTGTAGTCGCATGATGTCGTTACCAATGAACGCGAACACAAAACGGAATAGAGAAAAACCCAAACCATGATTCGACTTCTTGAAACGCACCAGCGAAACGTCCTCCTTCGTCTGTTGTGCATTTGCTTTGTTGCAACCTGTTTGGCAAACAGCACACATGCTGACGAGTTTGAACCTGACCAGCGGCTGACGTACAAAACCGTCGGAAAAGTTGAACTCAAGTTGGACGTGTTTTTGCCACCCGATCACGACGCGTCGGACTCCCGGCCCGCGGTTGTGTTCTTCTTTGGTGGCGGCTGGAACGGCGGAGTAACAAAGCAGTTCTACGAGCAGTCACGGCAGCTCGCAAAACGGGGCGTGATCGGAATCTCGGCTGACTATCGAGTCAAAACCAGACACAAGGCGACTCCGTTTGAATGTGTATCAGATGCAAAATCTGCAATCCGCTGGGTTCGTGAACATGCGGCTGAGCTTGGTGTCAATCCGGACCAGATCGTCGCGTCGGGCGGTTCAGCTGGCGGTCACCTCGCCGTATGTACAGGCTTGATCGAAGGGCTTGAAGAAGAAAGCGAAGACCAGTCGGTCAGCTCGGTGCCCAATGCGATGATCCTCTTCAATCCAGTACTCGACACGACGAAGAAAGGGTTCGGGCTGAGGAAAGTTGGCGTCAAGCGCCAGACAGAGATTTCTCCCTGTCATCATGTTCGATCAGGGATCGTGCCAACCATTTTGTTTCACGGAACTGCTGACAAAACCGTGCCTTTCGAAAACGCTCAGCGGTTCACGAGCTTGATGAAAGCGGCAGGCAATGCTTGCGAGTTGCATTCTTTCGAAGGCAAAGGGCACGGATTCTTTAACGGATCGTTCTTCAGGCCCAAAACAAAGAACACCGATGCCTACGATCAGACGATGGAGACGAGCATCGACTTTCTGGTGTCGCTGGGCTATCTGGAAAAAGCAAAACCTGCCGACGGATCAAAACCCAACATCATCGTGATCTACACCGACGACCAGGGCTACGGAGACGTTAGTGCACTCAATGCGGATGCAAAATTCAGAACTCCCAACATGGATCGGCTGGCGAAGGAAGGTGTATCCTTTACCAACGGTCATAGTGCCGACTCGATTTGTACACCTTCACGCTACGCGTTGCTCACCGGTCGCTATCCATGGCGGACGAGGATGAAGCGTGGAGTGCTGGGGGCCGAAGCCAAATGTCTGATCGCCGATGGTCGCATGACAATCGCATCGATGCTCAAGGAGAATGGTTATAAGACTGCGATGATTGGCAAGTGGCATCTGGGGATGGATTTCCCTGGTACGCCGAAGGATCGCGATTGGTCCAAGCCTGTTCGCGATATGCCGCTGGACAAAGGATTTGACTATTACTACGGAATCCCGGCGTCTCTGAACTATGGGATCCTCGCCTGGTTCGAAGGACGACACGCTGCGGTTCCACCAACGTTGTACTCGAACAAGAAAAAGAACCCGCGGCACCTGGACTATCGCATCATGCCACCGTACGACGACACGCCGGAGCAAACGAAAGCCAGTTTGAAACGGCGTGGTTTTGAAATTGCACCGGACTTCGTCGACAACCAGTGCCTGACCCGTTTTACAGACAAGTCAATCGAGTGGATGCAGCGCGAGGTCGTGGATGCGAAATCGGACAAGCCATTCTTTCTTTATCTGCCCTACACTTCACCACATTATCCGGTTTGCCCGTTGCCGGAATTTCATGGCCAGGGCGATTGCGGTGCCTTTGGCGAGTTTCTGATCGAGACTGATGCTCACATTGGACGGATCATGGATTTTCTGAAATCTTCGGGACTCGATGACGATACGCTGGTCGTGTTTACCAGCGACAACGGTCCGGAGAATGCCTGGAAAAATCATCTGAAAGAATTTGATCACGATAGCCGAGGCGGTTACCGCGAAGGCAAGCGTTCCGTCTATGAAGGCGGGCACCGTGTGCCGTTTCTTGTCCGCTGGCCCGGCGGAATCGCCGCGCCCGGGAGAAGTTGTGACAAGCTGGTCGGACAAGTTGACTTGTTGGCCACGATGTCGGAGTTGATCGGCGCGAAGTTGCCTGATGAGGCTGGCGAAGACAGTCAGAGCTTTGCTGCGATTTTACGTGATCCAAAAGCCGATCATCAGCGAGTGCCTTTGATCAATCGGGGCAACGGTCGTATGACCCGATACGCAATCACCGACGGTGACTGGAAGTTGGTCATGCCCAATGAAAAGCATTCATCGTACGAGCTCTACAATTTGTCAGCGGACAGGATGGAATCCCGAAATGTTGCGGAGGAGCATCCCGAGTTGGTGCAGAAGCTGTCGAACAAAATTTCGCGGATTGTTGCCCGTGGGCGATCAACGCCCGGTGCGGTTCAGGCGAATGATACGGATCATTGGAAGGGCCTGTCATGGTTTTCTGCTGCGGAATATGAGAAACTTTCGGCAAAGTAAACGTAGCTTGCTGTCCCAGCCTCAGATCGGCATGTTGTCATCGGCTCACCTTAAATTTCCTTCTTCTGCAGTCTGATATTTCCATGCTTAAAATTGTCGTCGTCCCTGTTACCGACTACCAGCAAAACTGCTCGATCATTTTCGACGACGAAACGAAAGTCGGAATCGTGCTTGATCCCGGTGGCGAGCCTGAAAAAATTGCTGCGGAAGTCGAGCAGTTGGGTGTCAACGTTGAAGCTATCTGGCTGACGCATGGTCATCTTGATCACGCCGGCGGGGCCGAAGGTCTGAAGAAGTTGCTCAACGTGCAAATTATTGGTCCTCACCAGGCCGACAAAATGCTGCTGGACAACATCGAGGTCGTTGCAGCGGGCTACGGAATGAGCGGCATGTTCAACACGGTTCCCGATCGATGGCTTGAGGAGGGCGACACGCTGAAAATCGGAGAACATACTTTCGAGATATTTCACACCCCCGGTCATGCGCCAGGGCACGTTGTATTCGTGAACCGCGAATCGAAGTTGACGCTGATGGGAGACGTCTTGTTTCAGGGCTCAATTGGACGAACCGATTTGCCAGGCGGAGATCATCAACAGTTGCTCGACAGCATCGCCAACAAGATCATTCCTTTGGGCGACGAAATGCAATTCATCTGCGGTCACTCACCGCCGTCCACGATTGGACACGAGAAAGCAACCAACCCGTTTTTGCAGTCGCTGGTCTAGGGACACAAGTGGCATAGGGCCTGTTGACGCGATCGCAGTTTTTAATCAAGTAAAATACAAGCCCGAAGCGCAAGCGAGTGAGTGTGTTGGGCAGAATGGTTTGCATTCCTGATTGAGTGCTTACTCACTTGCGAGTCGGGCTTGTATTGCCGATTGAATAATATTGGTCCTTGTCATATGTTGTTTCGCAGGCGCCCAAACTGTTCACACCAGAGGCCGATGCCACGGAGGCTAATCAACTTTCTCCAACCAGATTTCGCGCCAGAAATGCAACATGCCGCGCGAGCAAAATCGGCGGAAGACGCCAGAGCATTCCGTTTCCGCAAGGACGACGCAGGGTTGCTTCAGCGTTTTCAATTCCCCGGTCTTCTCATCGATCAACCTGTTCAGAACCCTTGATACGACAAGTTCTTTTCCGCAAAAGGGCTTCATTTCCGCTTTGTCAAACCAGAGACCGCGGTTGCATCCGCGACGGTCAAGCGTTTCTATTATCTCTTCGACGTCTTTGACGCGCACTCGATCTCCAACCGACAGGCCAAGCTGAGCCGTTGGAGTACGCTTGCTGCAACTTCCAACCAGATGATCAGGGCTTCTGGTGACCTTGCGAACGATCACGCCAGCCAGGAATTTTAAGATCTGCAGTACAGGAATTCCGGCCTTGATATCCGCAACGTATTGCTGTGGCTGAAGTGCTGAAGTGGGCTTGGCTATTTGAACCAATTCAGTTGCCTGACAGCGGAATCGGCTGTTCGAAAGCTGCCCCATCTCGCTCAGACGCGATTCGATCGCTTGCAAATTCTGTGCAGAAGTCGCATCGCTTTCAGGTGCTGCTTCGGCGCGAAGCCACTGCGAACGCCAAAAAAACTTGCAGCCCATTTGGCAACCGCCATGGGCTGCACCATCGCACCGTCGGGGCGTCTGCAAAACAAAGCAATTGGAAAGCGAGCCAATGTAAACCGGCTCCGTGTTGACACACGTTTTGTTGGCTACACTCGCGACTCGCAATTCCCGATCACAGAACGCCAACATTTCTGGCATAAACGGAAGCCCGTCAAGGCAACCCTGATCATCAAGGGAATCCAGAATCTCCTGTGCCGATCGAACATAAACGCGGTCTCCCGTTTGCGGATGCCAGGACGGTGAAATTGGATCTGAAATTGTGGAAGGGGCCGTGGCCATGCTGGTTAATGAACGTGAACTGGTGAGTGGAATCGACTGGCTTGAGTGCAGCAAGAGCGATTCGAAGATCGCATTTGAGCCTAATTGGTGTTTCGACAGTGAGGCCATTATTCGCAAATCATTGGTCAATTTGTGGATTCGTGTGATCCAACTATGGCGAAGATTCGTTTTGCGCAATTGATTCGTCTGATTTGTGTACAAACGGGGTCAACTGAAATCGAATGCGACTTCAGCAGTTTTGAAGACGCGATTGGCGATGATTTTCAGTTTCGCTATAACGGAACCTGCGAAACCGAACTTTTGAGATTAACTTCCAATCTGACACTCACGGAAATGAAATGTCTGACACGTTTACTTCAACAACCAGAACCGGATTTTTTTCGGGGATCAAAAATGCAATCGTTGGAACCTTTATGGGTCTGATCATGGTTCCCGCTTCGGTTGGCCTGCTGGCGTGGAACGAATACCGCACGATTCACCGAACGCGGGCACTTAACGAGGGTGCTGAACTGGTTCAGACCGTTGAGGATCCGGCGGTTGCTTCTTCTTCCCTGGCCGGGTCGCTGATTCACCTTAACGGGAAAGCTGATACGCAGGAACGACTGCGTGATAATATGTTTGGTGTTGAAGAACAGGCCATTCGGTTGACCCGGAATGCCGAAATGTACCAATGGGTCGAAAGCAAAAAGACCAAAAAGAAAGGTAATCGAAAAAAGACAACGTACGAGTACGATCTGAAGTGGGCGTCAGGTCGCGAGGATCATGCCAGTTTCGAGCACCCCGATGGTCACGAAAATCCCAATCCGAAATTCACCGGACAGAAAATGGAGGCAGCCAATGTCAATCTGGGTGGATACATTCTCAACAAGAGTCTCATCAACAGTATTCACTCAGATGAACTGGTTGCGTTGACGGATGAATTCGTGGAAGCACTTCCGGAGGAAGTTCGTGGTGAGGTGAGGGTTAGCGGCGAATTCCTGTACTGGTCCAAAGAAGGCGAGCCCAATTCTGAAACTCCGCAGCTTGGGGATCAACGTATCTCTTTTGAAGTTGTGCGACCAACGAATGTGAGTCTTGTGTCTGCGACGAAGGAAAACGCGCCGGAGCAACTTCAGCCGTACACCACGACCAACGGCGAAAAAATCGAAAAGCTCTACGTAGGAGATTTCACTGCGGCAGAAGTTTTTGAAAAGATGCAGGGTGAAAATTCCATGTGGGCCTGGATTTTCCGTGGCGGTGGATTCTTGATCAGTTTCGTTGGCTTCACCATGATCTTTGGCGTATTGAGCGCTTTCACAGACTGGATCCCATTGGTCGGTTCCATGACTCGCGGCATTATTGGATTTGTTGCGTTTCTGATGGCCGTTGTCCTGACAACCATGACGATTGCATTTGCATGGATTGCAGTACGGCCATTGTTCGCCATTCCGTTAATCGTAGTCGGTGTTGTGGCTGCCGTGATGGCCTGGCGATCTTCACGAAAGAAACCGATGGTAGAGCCAGCGACGGTCTACGCGACTGAAGGACCGACCGTTCTTTCTGCGGATGACGTCGTCAATTAGGAGTTCCAAACGGATCTTCGATTTGGATTGGGCGAACTTTTGGCGACAAACGGTGTCTGTGGTCGTGTATATTTGACAGTGAACACTTTTAACTTTTGTCATTCAGACCAATATGGAAAAACAATACCGGAAGATTTCTGAGAAAACCGGAGTGCCGCCACAGGGCATTCATCTTGTTCACTATGTCCTCAACAACATGAAGGCGTTGTGCGTTTTCCCTCCGAGGTCAATGAAATCGACCGATTCTTTTTTCTCTCCTGTAAACATTTGCTCAGCAATTTTCGCTTACTTGAACCAGTACCACGCTGAAGACCCCTGGGGTACGCTCGGGAAATTCGGGATCAAGTCATCGAAACAGGTTGGCTTGATTGCCAAAGCCCTTCAAGAGAGCCGGAAAACGAAGGCGGTCGCGAACCTTGAAGTCGTGGTTGACGACTTTAAAGGGATCTTCTCCAGGAAATCGTCTTCACAGTTGCGTAACGTTCGATGGGCTAGTGAGTTGGAAGAGAATTGTCGTCCGGAGAGGATGGCGAAAGCTCACGCACTTCTTGGTAGCCATTTCAAGGGCGTGTCTTTCGATGAACTGGTTGTTAGCAAACGAAAGTTTCCCGAGCATGTCCGTGCTGATCTCCAGCTTGCGCTCGACCAAAGTTTTGATGGCAAAGGTTCGCAACTACACGGACTGAATCTGAAAAATAGGCATCAAGGAATTAACTTTCATGCTCTGACTGATTCCAGCGAACACTATGAAATAAAAATTGGTCCGCTTTCATATTCTGAAATCAACGTCGGTTCGGATTTGACCGTCAGATGCCTCACGAATGGGCTATGGCTTGCTTTTGAAAATGAGAGAACTGCGTTTGCGGTTGTCCTTGGTAGTGCGCCTTCGTACGGGGAATCCGGAGTCGAGGTAGAGTACGTAACTCAAAGCACGGAGGACGCGCAGAGTTTGGCAGACGATTTTTTCGTTGAACTGCAAAAGCGTGTCGAAGATTCCAAATGTTATCGAGGGAAGATCCTCTCGTTCGAGCAAAGTGAAGACTATCGAGGTCGGGCGGTTGGAATAAAAGTTCATGAACTGAAGCAGGTTGTGCGCGAAGAAGTCATCCTGCCGCAGGAGACACTGGATCTGCTGGATCGGAATGTCATTGATTTTGTTCAACAGCGTCCCGAGCTGAAAAAACGCGGCATGAACCTGAAAAAAGGACTGCTGTTTTTCGGGCCACCGGGTACGGGGAAAACGCACACCGTTCACTATTTGACCCGCGCACTGCCCGGCACAACAACGCTGGTGATTGCATCAGAACAAATTGGTTTGCTGTCTCACTACATGACGCTTGCTCGCCTGTTGCAGCCAAGCCTGGTGGTCATCGAAGACGCTGATTTGATTGCCCGTCAACGCGAAGCAATGGATACCTGCGAAGAAGTCCTGTTGAACAAGTTGCTCAACGAAATGGATGGGCTTCGCGCGGACGCGGAGATTGTTTTTGTGCTAACGACCAATCGTCCCGAGACACTTGAAGAAGCCCTGACGGCTCGACCTGGAAGAATCGATCAGGCGATTGAGTTTCCTTTGCCCGATGAAGCGGGTCGACGTCAGCTGGCCTTGCTCTACGTCGGTAACCAGGAAATCGATGCAGAGGCGATCGATTTGATCGTGGCGAAAACGGAACACACCAGCGCCGCATTTATCAAGGAGCTTATGCGTCGGGCAACTCAATATGCAATTGTTCGCGGATCCAACGAGCAAATTAGTTCCGATGACATCGAGATTGCAATCGAAGAAATGCTCTTCAGCGGAGGAGCGTTCAATCGACGCATCCTCGGGGCGTTATCGGACGACGAGTGACGAATGTTGTCTATGATTTTGCCGGATAGATCACGGCTCGTGACGGTGACGCGTCGGAAACAAACGGAGCACACTGTAGGTTCAGCAAATACAAACCATCCTTCAGTGCCGTGTCGATCGTCACCATTTCAGTAATGGTCTTGTGCAGCCAGGTCTCTTTGGTCGCAACTGATTCGTGTTCAGGGACGTTCCAGAAAATATGATGAGCCGTCAAGTGTCCGTCATCGTCAAGGCGATCAACGGATGGAAGATCAAGCAACAGATGGTCAACGCCAGACTTGACGATCGCCCGCATCCCTTCGACCGACAGGAAAGGAGTTCCCGGGCCGCTGTTGAAGCTGTAAAGCGTTTCATCTGTTCGCAACACGATCGCATCGACTTGGCCGACATCAATCGTAGCCAGTGCTTTCTCGACGCCCTGCCCCGTCACGATTCGATCCGTGTCGTTAAAGTTGGGCCGGTACGTGTCCTCGGAATCACTTGCCTTGATCGGCTCAACAGTGATCAAAGCGGCTTTGAAAAACTTCTTTGGGCAAATGTCGCTGACAACAGGAACCGTGTGCTCGACATCCTTCGCCAACGTGTCCCAGGGGTATTTGAGGATATGGGCAACTGTTTCAGTGTGCGTTCCATGACAGTGTGGAATCCAGTCAAGATGATCCACATTGCAAGGTCCACCGCGTTCGACGGCGCCAACAAAGTCACCTGAGGAGAACGGTTTTCGCGAAGCCCTCGGCACAAAAGCTGGTTCTGCTTCGGGGCTGCTGAGGAAATGAACGGGTCTGGAAATGTCATGCCCCTGCGACATATCGACTTCGAACTGGTTGGACTGATGCGAGAAAGAAATCTTCATGTCGAATGCTCGATGGTCGGCGGGTATAATCAGCAACATGAACTTCGAATTTGAGTACAACGCTGCAGAACGAAAACGGATTGATCGTCTGAATCTACCATTCGCCGTCGGTCCTGCCAAATTCGCTTTCGTCTGGTGCTGCTGCTTTATCCCGACAGTACTTTGTTTGCTGTGGTTACAAATGTGGTCCGTCGTGACCGCGGGAGTCGGGCTGGTGGTCGCTGCCGGACTGGTGCCAGCGATCACAAAATTCAGATCTTCAAGGCCGCGGGAATTTTCGCGACAGATCGAGCTCACGGCTGTCGGAAAACATGAAAAGTGTGGAACTTCGAAGACGTTTATCAAGTGGAACAGTGTCGATGAGATTATCGAGACCAAAGACGACTTTCTCTTTACGCGGAATCAGCGCTATTCGATGTTGCCCAAACGTGTGATTGAAGAGGATCAGCTTCAGCCACTCCGCGATCAGGTTTCGCTTTGGCGTAACGAGCCTGCCGCTTCCATCGAGCCGGTTCAAATGTATCGTCAACTCTTTGAGCCACCGGATCGGACACAGCCCTGGCAGTTTTGGTTGCAACGCAGCGATTTGGAGACCGCGGTTCGTTCCACGATTCGCCCGGTCAGCGATTCGACATTCACCTACAAGGACGTTGTGGCCGCAGCAAAATCGCGCCGCTGGGTTTCGTGGTTGATCATTGCTCTGCTGATGAAGCTGGCCCTGATCATGCTCCTTGCGTCGCTGCCACCGAACAAATTGAGTCTCGGACCAATGGTGGTTTTTCTTTGCTTCAATCCAATCATCCTGCTTGTCGGTATGAGTTTGTGGGTTCGTCGTCAGGTTGTTCGAGGAGTACCACGATTTCGGGATGAACAGTATTCGATTCGGCTGTTTGAAGGTGGTTGGGCGATTGGTAATGAAGATCTGGTGGCATTTAACGGCTGGAGTGAGCGGTCGGTTTTTTGCCTTGCAGCTGACTTCATTGGAATTCGTTCTGATCTTGGGTTGATCCACGTTTTGCCGATGAGGACGTTTCATGGCAAGGATGGAACCTGGCAGTTTCTTGATCGGGCGATTCGGCTGAAAAAGAACTGGCTACAGGGGAAATCGCAACAGGAACCGGATACCCAAATCGCGATTGCCGTAGATAATGAGGAAGATCCAGTTCTCCCGGTGAACCCCTACCAGTCTTCTTCGGTCAGAACGCGGTAGTTCCAGATCAATCCACAGTTACGAATGACGACTGCGACAAACATGCAATTTAATGTCGAAGCAATCCGCAAGGACTTTCCAATCCTTGACCAGACGATCCATCGTCAGAAACCTTTGATCTACTTTGATAGCGGAGCTTCGTCACAGCGACCGGCAGCAGTCATCGAGGCGATGGACCAATGCTACCGTTCTACTTACGCCAACGTTCATCGAGGCATTCACTGGTTGAGCGAACAGGCTTCGGATCAGTATGAACAGGCTCGGAAAAACGTTCAGCAGTTCATCAATGCTCCTGAAGACGCCGAAGTCATTTTCACCGGCGGCACGACGGCGGCGCTAAATCTGGTCGCTCGGTCCTGGGGCGATGCCAATGTCAAAGCGGGTGACGAAATTCTGCTGACGATTTTTGAACATCATTCGAACATCGTTCCCTGGCAGCAATTGGCCCAGCGAACGGGTGCGGTGGTGAAGTTTGCTCCGATCGATGGCGAGGGAAACCTCGATATGGAAGTGCTCCAATCGATGGTTGGGCCAAAAACGAAAGTCATCTCGGTCGCTGCGATTTCAAACGTGTTGGGCACGATCGTTCCGGTTGAAAAAGTCGTCGAACTGGCTCATTCGGTCGGTGCGATCGCGGTCGTTGATGCGGCTCAATCGGTTCCTCATGAAACGACGGATGTTCAAGCCTGGGATGCGGACTTCGTTGCCTTTTCTGGTCACAAGATGTTGGGGCCGTCCGGGATCGGAATCCTGTGGGGCAGGCGTGCGTTACTTGAGTCGATACCCGCGTTTCATGGCGGGGGAAGTATGATCACCGATTGTACCGTCGACGGTTTCACGCCCGGCGAACTTCCTGCCAAATTCGAAGCGGGAACTCCGCCGATCGTTGAAGCGATTGGATTGGGTGCTGCCGTTGAGTACCTTGAAGAACTGTCCTTGCCCGCTGTTTCGGCTCACGAGAAAGCGTTAGCCCGACTCGCATACGAGCAACTTCAATCAATCGATGGTTTGAAGATCCTTGGTCCATCCGCCGACCAGCGCAGCGGGCTCGTTAGTTTCGTGATCGACGGCGTTTCACCGCAGGATATTTCCGTCTTGCTGGATCAGAAAGGCGTCGCGATTCGAGCCGGGCATCACTGTGCGATGCCGTTGCACGAACATTTGGAAATTAAATCCAGCTCTCGCGCGAGTTTCTATCTCTACAACACGACCGATGAGGTCAAAGAATTTGTCGAAGTGTTGACGAAAGTCGTTGGGCGGTTGCGGTGATGTCAGACGAGTCTCCGTACAAACCACCAGTAGTTTCGGTGGGAACGAAAAGAGCATGGCGATTGCGAACCTGGTTTATGGTTGGCTTTGTGGTAATGTTCGTTCTCTGGCTCGTTTTGATAAACCAATTCGCTTTCACGGACGCTGGATTGGCTCGCTGCAAACTGTGGCAGTATTATCTGATCGAAATCGGTCGGTCCTTTCAGCCGCGTAATTTAGGGCCGGCAACCGGCAGTGGCCCAGGGGTGTTGTACGTTTTTGCAATTCATCTGGCGGCATCTTGCGTGGGAGGTTTGGTTGCTCTTGGAGTTGGTTTATTGAGTCGCCGGTTCAGGAACGTCGAGTAGATTTCGGGATGGATGCAATGGAACCATTTTTCCCAACAATTTGGACCGTCTTTCACGACGGCTGCGTCGACAAGGTTGAAGGATCAATTCCCGGGACAGTGTCGGTTTATGTCGACATCGAATATCTGAGAGAACGATTTTCTGAACCGGGCGAACATTTCATCGTTACGTTGCCTGACTGTGTGAAGCTTTCTTTTCAGCTTTACGATGACGAAAAACGGATCGTTGACTTGGCGGTAATTGGGAATGAGTGTCCAGGAATACTTGGTGCGGAAATGGAAGGTGATGTTTGCAAAGTGTTCATGGACAATGGGATTTTGGAACTGAGCTCTGCTGATGGTTCGATCCGACTTGATTCCGGGCGTGAAGTTCCACTCAATGAACTGCTTGAAGTTGCGACGACCTACTGGGATGAGTGGGAAGCCAAGTCGCGAGACGCGAAATCGGAGTAACGCGAACCGCGAATCTAAAGTCGGCTCTGCGAA
>CAYUNP010000128.1:0-15261 GCA_964446085.1 uncultured Pirellulaceae bacterium | reverse complement strand
GTCCTTTTTCGGCTTGTCCTTTTTCGGCTTGTCCTTTTTCGGCTTCTCAATCACCGGCAACTTGCATTCCCCAATGACCTTCAAGCCGGGGATCTGCTTTTCCAGAGCTTTCATGCCCGTCTCGGTTACTTTGCTTTGCCAAACATAGAGCCGCCTGAGTTTTGACAACTTGCTCAGATGCTTCAGTCCTTTGTCCGTTATCGATGTCCCGTACAGATTCAGGTACTCCAAATCCGACATGTCCTTCAGATGAGCCAGCCCGGCATCACCAATTCCTGTCTTTTCCAGGTGCAGTTTCTGAAGCTTCATTCCAGCGATGTGTTTCAAACCAGAATCGGTAACTTCTGTGTTGGCAAGATTCAGCCAAATCACATTCTCAATCGAGCCAACGTTACTGACTTGCTCATCACCGACTTTTTTTCCTGCGAGATAGAAACTGACTTCGCGCGTCGGATCCGCAGCCGAAATTTGCAGAACTCGTCCACCAGCCGCCCTGACGCTTTTAATGGCCGACATCTCGACTGTCGAACTCGCTTCTTTTTCCTGTGCCGAAACAGATCCCGGACTCAAGGTCGCGATAACTCCAGCACAAACCAACAGTGCCCCAAAGTTCCACAGGAAGGATGGTGTGTCTTTGAGCTTCATGGTTTTCCCGCGATCGATAAACTTTCAACAACAGACGTGCTATCCGTTTTAGCTGATCGTCGGCCGTCTCTCAACAAAATTTGCGATCAACGCAGCAGTTTATCTTCGCACTGAATCGTCGGTTCGCTCAAAGAGCCCCTGTAGAAACTTTGGCTCCTTCGCAGTCTCGCGGTCTTCCTGATCTTCATCAGCCGCCTCCGCCACAGCATGCTCGCTGAACCCACATTCATGGCAAAAGCTCATGAATTTTCCGTCATTGGCAATCAAAAATACGAGCAGCCCAATTTTCGCGTAGGTGGTGAAATTCGCTAACTGGTCCTTACCAAAGAATTTGAACGCAGTGCCCCAACTCTTTTTTAATCGACGCCCCATCACATCGACTGAATAAAGTTCATCAAGTAGCAAGTGGAGAGTGAATCCGATGAAAACTGCCCAGGCTTTGAACAGTCGGATACCGGATTCGGGCGAAAAACAAACGAGGTAAGTCGCCAGCGCAGCAACGCCGGCTGCCGGAATGCTGTGCCACATCCCACGGTGTTTGGTAAAGCGTTTAAACAGGTAGCCAACCCCGAAGCGGATCACTACATAGGAAACCCCGGCCACGAAAACCATCTGCTCGGAAGTGAGCCCAAGTTCCTGCAGGCGGAACAGCATCAGCATCGGCACCAGGACGGAGACAAAGCTCAACATCTCACGTTGCGGGATGCCTGTTTTACTGTCCAGATCCGGTAGCATTCCAGCCACGCTGCAAAGTGCGCCTGCGACGACGCAATGTCCAATGGGAACGCCGAACTGCAAGTAAGCAGCCGTCCCGTAACCAATACCTAAAACGGTACTTGCCGTGATGTGTGTCTTGAAATCAGCCATTAAACAAAACTCCTTTTTTGTTGACCCAGATTGTATCCGCAGGGCAGGGCGGTCCCCATCGCAAAACTGTCTCCCGGGTTTTCGCTAGCACGGGTCGGGTTTCACCTGCCAATTTTCTCTTGAGCCACCTTCGGGAATAAGATTAAATACGCCGCCGCCGGTTTTAGCATCGCTGGCGACTCACCTTCACCGCCACCCGCGGCAATGTAAACATAAACTGGAGAAGCGAATGTCACTCTATGACATTGCAATGATTGTTATCTTTTTGGGCGCCATTTGGTTTGGATTCTGGAAGGGGCTTGCATGGCAAGTCGCCTCGGTTGCGGCGATCTTTCTGAGCTACTTCGTTGCCGTCACGTTCCCGGATTCGATCACTCCCTACATTTCGGCCGAGGCGCCTTTCAACCGGTTTGCTGCCATGCTGATCCTGTTCATTGGGACGTCACTGATCGTTTGGACGATCTTTGCTTCGGTGAGCAAGTCGCTAAAGAAGCTGGAGCTCAAAGGTTTCGATCGTCAGGCCGGTGCATTGCTTGGTGCTTTCAAAGGTGCCATCCTTTGCATGGTTGTGACGATGTTCTCGGTCTCACTGCTGGGCGAAAAAGCTCGCGACTCGATTCATCAGTCAAAGACCGGCTACTACGTTGTGCGAGGCATTGACCAACTGTCAGGCTTTGCTCCTAACGAACTTGCGCAGTTCATTCACCCATACGTAGTGAACTTTCAGGAAAACATTGTGGGCCCGGACGGAAACCTGCCAACCAGGAATCCAATCTTTGACGGCAGCCTTCTTCCGCAGCAGGCAAGCCAGGACCAAACCCTGAACGGATTTCCAAACAACAACCAGCAGAACAGTCAGTGGCCAGCCAGTCAGGCTGGATTTCAAGTGCCACAGAACAATCAACCGCTGCCGCAGCAACAACAGCAACAGCAGCAACAATGGCAGGGCAACTTTCAGAGCGGCACCTTTGGCAACTCGAACGTGCAACCGAACAACAACAATTTCCAGCAGAGCACTTTCGGCAGCCCGGGCACAAACCAGAACCAGTGGCAACCGCCGAACAATCAGCAAACGCAAAACCAGTGGCAGCCACCTCAAACCAACCCGAGCCAGAATCAGCAGAGCGGATGGGGCAACCAGTTCCCTCAAATCTCTGAGGGGCAAAATGGGTGGCCGGATGTTCAATTCAACGTCAACAGCAAAGATCTGTTGCAACGAGGTGCCGGGGCAGCACTGGAAGCTGGCCAACAATTTTTTCAGGACCGGCGTTGAGCATGAACCGAAACGGAGACATCAAAAGCCCTCGAGTCCTCAAACTCAAGGGCTTTCTTTTTGCCGTCATCGGACTGATCGCAACGGGTATGTTAATCGCGCGTGATCCTCACTGGCAGACCATTGTGCTCTGCCTGCTGATGATTTGGGCGTGGTGTCGGTTCTACTACTTCCTGTTTTACGTGCTGGAAAACTACGCCGGAGGAAACCGTCCCTATGCAGGAATCGTGGATGCATTGCGTGGCATTTTTGAACGCGACCGTGCGTGAAGCTTTGGCCGTTTCAGCATTGGACGTTTGCAGCAACATCAGCTGATCGGTCAGCAATCCGTGCTTGAAAATCACGTCGACTCGCGAGTCGAAATCCGCCGCCACGTGAAAAAACAATTGGAATCATCGCCGCAGCAACAAGCGTCGTTCCAAAGCCATACAAATAGGGGTTCAGCAACTGGATCCAGCCGGTTAAACCAGAGAACAACAGCACATTGAAAAACACTGCGGCCAAACAGATCGCCATCAAATACAAAGCCGCCACGCCAACCCCTTTCCAGGTTCCTGATTTTCGCAGGCTCAAAACGACAACAGGAACAAACAGGAATGAAAGTACTGAGGTAACAGCCGCATACGCGAAGACCCCCATCAGCATGCCAGAGTCGGCCTGACTCTTTCGCAATTCTTTTATCTCTTTGATGTTCTCTTCAGTAACAAGAACACTTTTAAATTCCAGTGGAACACCATCAGCATCCATTTCATCAGTTGGTACCATCTCCGTGTACCCAACTTTGATTTGATCAGCCAGGACGTCATTGAATATGTTGACCGCGTAGCCCGGTAAGGCAATTCCAACTGCAAAAACTGCCGTGAGAAAGAAAATGTCTTTGAGAGAAATCTTTTTTTCGCGCCAATCGCGATTCTCCTGAATCAATTGCCAGCCAAATACGATTCGGAAAAACCAATACGGTATCTGGCAGGCAACGCAGACCGCAAAAGCAGCCATGAACACCATGACCAGTGCTGATCCTGATGAAGATTCGAAACCAACAATTCCACCGTTGGATGGAAAAATAGCAAGCCCAGCGACACCTGCAACCGCCAGTAACGGACCCAGCGATGAAAATACGACGACGCGCAGCCACAGTATTCCCGGTCCCAGCGCGGCCCAAAACCCAAAAACGAAAAGGCATGGCACCAGTAGTGCGTAGGCAAAATACATTGACCATATATTCGTTTGCCAAATCAGTGAGCACGCAATGAAAATCATGACCCCATAGACGATCGCGATCGCAACCATGTGCAACCATTGAAAGCTGGATTCGGGTTTGGGTTTGGGTTCGCTCACAACAACTCAATCTGGAAAGACGATTCTCGTGACAACTATACAGCATCGACAACAAATCACCAGGAAGATCAGCTTCGACAAGTTAACCAGAGGCTGTGGATTTTCGAAAAAGCCAGAATTGACGAGTGCCATGTTTGCGCTCGCGCAAGGTGAGGCATGGTACCCGATCGACCGTTCAAATCCGGTTTGACAGGCCATTCGTCTTGCGTGACGATTCGCCAACTGCGAGAACCGTGCCATGAAATCCCAAATTACGAAAGAGCCAGGTTATGTCCGCAACATCAAAACCACCTCTACCGCCATTCACTCAGGAGACCGCTGCGATAAAAGTCCGTTTGGCCGAAGATGGATGGAATGGCCGCAACCCGCAAAAGGTGGCCCTCGCTTATTCTGTTGATAGTGTCTGGCGCAACCGCGCTGAATTTCTAACGGGTCGTGAAGAGATCGAAGCTTTCTTGACCCGTAAATGGGCAACCGAACATGAGTACCGTTTGGTCAAAGAACTATGGGCTCATGATGGCAACCGCATTGCAGTGCGCTTCGCCTATGAATACCGCAATGACGAAGGCAATTGGTTTCGGGCTTACGGTAATGAGAACTGGGAGTTTGGCGAGGACGGCCTGATGCAAAGACGCATCGCCAGCATCAACGACTATCCAATCAGCGAGTCCGATCGCAAGTTCCATTGGCCTCAAGGACGCAGGCCAGACGATACGCCGAGCCTGACTGAATTTGGGCTATAGGCGATCCGCCAGACAGGTCTGGCGCTTGAACCGCAGCACAGGAATTCTGTCCGTAATACGTGGCGTTTTAGATCGCGATCTTGAGTGAACCTGCGACCTTTTTACGGGTCCTTTTTGGTAGAATGTAGCTTTACTTTTTTGCCAGAAAAGCACCCGTTTTTATGACGCAGATCGACGACGAAAAACCCTACATCGTACAAGTTGAAAACGTCCTCGATGAGGCACAGTGTGCGAAGATGATTGAGCGAATAGAAGACCTCAAACCTTCCATCGCGCCGATCAATTCAATCCTCGGAACCAGGGTTCGCACAGATATCCGCAACAACGAACGCGTTATGTTTGACGATCCGGAATTTGCTGAGTCGGTCTTTCTCAAGGCTCGCGGTCGGGTTCCCGAAGAGATGTACGGACGTCAGCTGGTTGGAGCCAACGAGCGAATTCGCTGTTATCGATACAGGCAAGGTATGCGCTTCGCACCGCATTCAGATGGCGCATTCGTTCGCAACGATCAGGAAATGAGCTTCTACTCTTATCTCATCTATCTGAGCGAAGATTTCGAAGGCGGCGAAACGACTTTTTTCACCGAACCAGAAGTCGCCATCAAGCCGCAGCTGGGATGGGGACTGCTGTTTCAACACGCACTGATTCACGAAGGCAGTGAAGTCACCGCCGGTGTGAAATATGTTGCACGAACGGACCTGATGTATCGCAAGCTTGACGAATAAGCCGAGCCGCCACATGTGTCAGCAGGCGTTCGTCAGTTGTTGCAATTATCTGCCAGGACAAGCCACAAACGTCTAAGTCATGATGTCTTTCAACACGTTTCCATGAACGTCCGTCAACCGAAAGTCACGTCCAGCGTAACGATACGTTAACTGCGTGTGATCCAGCCCCAACAGGTGCAGGATCGTCGCATGCCAATCGTGAATGTGACATTTGTCTTCGACCGCTTCGTAGCCGTTTTCATCTGTTGCTCCGTAGCTGAGTCCGCCTTTTACGCCGCCGCCAGCCATCCACGTTGTGTAGCCCTTGTTGTTGTGGTCACGCCCGTTGCCGTTTTGAGCATACGGCGTACGACCAAACTCACCTGCCCAAACGACAAGCGTATCTTTCAACAACCCGCGACGTTTCAGGTCGGCCAGTAAGCCAGCGATTGGTTTGTCGATCTGTTGGCACTGCTGCGGAATCCGGGTCTCCATTGAGAAATGCGTGTCCCAGCCAGTGTGATTGATCTCCACGAAGCGAACACCCGACTCAGACATGCGACGGGCCAGCAAACACTGCCGCCCGAAAGCACTCGATTCGTTGTCATTGATTCCGTAAAGGTCGAGCGTCGCCTGATCTTCGTTCGAGATATCCATCAGTTCCGGCATCGCACTTTGCATACGAAACGCCAACTCGTAGCTTTCGATAACGCCTTCGACACCAGGCTGCTGTTTGTCCCGTTGCATTTTTTCCTGGTTGAGCTGCTGGATGAAGTCCAACTGGGTGCGCTGTTGTTTCGAAGTAAGTCCGGAGTTGCTGATGTCCGGCGCCAGCGACTTGTCGCCACCGCGGCGGAACCGGGCAGCCCTTCCACCAGCGGCACCCAACCTGGTTCCCGCATAGATCGATGGCAAGAAGGCGCTGCCGATATCCTGCGCGGCACCGGCTGGATTGCTGATCGAAACAAAGCCCGGCATGCTTTCGTTTTCCGTTCCCAAACCGTAAAGCGACCAGGCGCCAAGCGATGGCCGAACGAACTGGGTTGCTCCAGTGTGCATTTGAGTCATGGCTCGTGGGTGAACTGGCAAATCCGTATTCATCCCACGAAGCAGGCAAAGCTCATCGGCCATCGAACCGATTTCTGGAAGCAATTCAGATATCCAAAGTCCACTCTCGCCACGCTGTTTGAATTCCCAGGGAGACTTCAGCAACGAACCGCGAAAGGCGCCTGTCTTGCCATGATTCTTGATCAGTTTCGGTTTGTAGTCGAAAGTGTCGAGATGCGATGGACCGCCTCGCATACACAGAAAGATGACTCGCTTTGCCCGGGCCGGAAAGTGCGGATCTTTGGGAGTCAGGGGATTGGTTGTCTCATCCTTGCGTTCTTTCACAGCCGCTGCCGATGCAAGGGAAGAAAACGCAAGGTAACCAAATCCTGAAGACATCGTCTGCAGCATTTGTCGGCGAGAAAATAGATTCATTGGACTTCCTTTCGATTGCGCTTCATTTTCGCAAGTGGCAACGGGTAGTGGGCATGAGTTCACAGGCCAGAGGCCTATGCCACCGTTAATTCAAAAACCGGAATTCAGCCGAAGCCAGAATTCCCTGACAGAGCGCTGCCAATTTTTTCAACGCTGCGTTATCTCTATCACGTCGTGTTCCGCCCGTCGGGACTTCGAACTTTTCATAAAACTTCCTGGCGGCTGAAATTTCTCCAGCGGTTGCCTCTCGGCCGTAAGCGATCAAAAACGCCGCGCCAATCTGACTTTCAATATCGCTGTTTTCCGCCATTAGTTGACGGGCAAACTGTTCACTCTGCTTAATCACAAATTGATTGTTCAGAAAGTACAGGCCCTGATCGGGCGTGTTTGACGTTTCCCGTGTGCCGACGATCATGCTCGATTCAGCAAAGTCAAACACGTCCAGTGATCTGGCAATGTTGTCTCGCACAACCGGAAGATAAACACTCCGATAGTTGAGGTCCTGATCGATCACCGTGACCGCACCGCTGGGACGTCGCGAAGCCATACTCGACATCGTTGAGCCCATGCGACGACCGTTTCGCTGTCTCATTGACGGTCTCTGTGAGGACTTGTCCCCAACTGAGAAAATGACCCCGTCGCGGACCAGTCCTTCACCTGCGTCGCCAACGACTGAACCGTAGGGCCTTTCTGTTTTCAGGTCGCCGCTAATGGCAAGGATCGAATCGCGAAGTGCTTCTGCATCGAGTCGACGAGGTTCGAAACGCCACAGCAACTCGTTTGCAGGGTCCACTTCAAATGCTGCTGAACGATATTCGCTTCCGGTTCTGTAAGTGCGAGAAAGAGCAATTTCCCGGACGATCGTCTTGATGCTCCAGTTCTCTTCCACAAACTTGACAGCCAGCCAATCCAGCAGTTCCGGATGCGTCGGCGACATTCCTGTTGCCCCAAAGTTCTCAGGCGTCCGCACGATCGCCTGGCCCATCATGTGCTGCCAAATTCGATTCACCATCACACGAGCCGTCAGAGGATTCCGATCGCTCCCCATCCAGCGTGCCAAATCAAGTCGACCACTGTTGTTCTGATTCAGCTTTACCGGCGCATCACAAAGTACCTGAGGAAAACCTCGCTCGACGACTTGCCCAAGCCGATCGAATTCGCCGCGGTCCAGCAATCGCGTTTCGGTAAACCTGTCAACTTCCTGAACGCCCATCGCATAGGTGTGAGGGTTTCCGTCGGAATCGTACGAATTGAGTTTTGCCTCCAGGGCTGCTGACTGAGCCGAAAGCCTCGCCACGCTGAGAACACGATTCTTTCCAGCGTTGTCAGACGTGCCATTGCCCTTGCGCTGCATCCTCCTCGCTCGTGTTGCCTCGCGAAATTTTTCCTGAACTTCCGCCAGTTGGTCTTTCAGGTCCTGCAGTTCCTTGGGGGTCTTCCGTTTCGATTTCAGTACCGGGTCGTCAACAGGAAGCACAAGGAGATTGCTTGGCCTGCGGTTTTGAAGCGTGTCAATCGTTCCGTAGTGAGTCGACGTGTTCTCAAAAATCCCGGACATCGCGTAGTAGTCCGCCTGTGGGATCGGGTCAAACTTGTGATCGTGGCACCGGGCACAGGCGACAGAAATGCCCAACACAGCGCGAGATGAAACGTCGACCTGTTCATCGATCAAATCCAGTCGAAATTGCCGACCGTTCTGTTCAGCCAGCGTCTTGGGCCCCATCGCCAGAAAGCCGGTTGCGATCAGATTCTCGGACCATTGCTCATCCGTATTGACGGGTAGCAAGTCGCCAGCGATCTGCTCTTGAACAAAGCGATCGTATGGCTTGTCTTCGTTAAAAGAATCGATCACGTAGTCGCGATATCGCCAGGCATCAGAGAAAGTCAAATTCACTTCACGGCCAGTCGATTCGCCATAGCGAGCGATATCCAGCCAGTGCCGTCCCCAACGTTCTCCAAACTGTTCCTGCGCGAGCAAATCATCGACAACTTTTTCAACCGCAGTTTGAGGGTCATGGCGAAAGTTCTTCTGCATCCATGAAACCTGCTTTGGCGTTGGTGGCAATCCTGCCAAGCCGTACGTTAGACGACGAAGCACTGTCTCGGCATCGGCGTCATCGGCTGGCTCAAGATTGTTCTGCTCCAGTTTCGCGAGAACAAAATGATCGATCCCGGATTGAGGCCAGGATTCATTCTTCACTTCCGGAACATTGGGCTTGGTGGGCTTTTTGAAAGCCCAAAACTCTCTACCTTTCTTGACGTCATCGGCCGTGATTTCGGATCTGATTTCAGATACTTTCATCACACGAGGGTCGGGGGCTCCCATCTCGATCCACGTCCTGAAATCAGCGATCACTTTATCGGACAGCATCTTGCCGGGCGGCATGTTGTAGTCTTCATGATTGATCGCCGACCAGAGTAGGCTTTCATCCAGATCACCAGGCACAATTGAGGGACCACTGTCGCCACCAAGTAGAAGCGCTTCTTTCGTGTCGACCATCAAGCCGCCTTTGGTAGCGCCCGTTTTGGCGCTGTGACAACCGTAGCACTCCTTGATCAACACCGGTCGAATCTTCGACTCAAAGAAATTCAGTTCTTCTCGCGCAAGCTCCTGCGCGAAAACGGTGGGCGTGACGGCAATAAACAGAAACGCTGCAACAAGCATCGAAGTTGCCAAAGTCTGGATTGGCTTTGTGTGAGCAGTGATGTCCATGATGGATTCCGTTATGGCTAAACAAGCCTCAAAAAAATCTGGCCGCCCGGCAAGGCAGGGCAGGGCGGCCAGAAAGGAAGTGGTTCTATATACAGAAGACTATTTGGCTGCTTCTTCGATCGTTGGCGGACGCTTGGGTTTCTTTGGAAGTTTGTTTTCCGGATTGGCTGACTTGTTGCGACCGATCGCCTTGCCACCGCCACGTTGCTTCATCTTTTCAAACGCTGCCTTGAGTTCGGCAGCGCCAACCGTTCCGCTGGAGTCGGCATCAATCCTGTCAAACATCTTCTTCATTCGATCAGGCGTTTCGTCCAGCGAAAGCACGCCGTCTTTGTTCGTGTCAGCTCTCTCCATCAGCTTCGCCGGATCCAGCATTGAACGTCGACCTCTTTGGCTTTCCTGGTTCCTCGCTTTGCCAGTTCCATCTTTGTTGGGTTTGTTGCCTTTGCCTTTTCCCTTGCCGCCTTTTCTGCCTTGTCCCTGTTCGCCACGGGCACCACGCATCTTTGCGAAACTGGCTTGCAGCTCTTCTTTGGAGACTGACTTGTCGTCGTTGGTATCGATCTTCGCGAAACGATTCTTCATTCGATCAGGTGCTTCTTCAAGCGAAATTGATCCATCCTTGTCCGTGTCGAATCGACCAATTAGATTGTCCAACCATTGTGCTCCACGTTGCTGTCGCTTTCTCAGACCTTTGTTTTGTTCGCCGTTGCGTCGACCACGGCGTCCGCGTTTGCTCTGGTCACCGTCAACCTGATTTTTTCCCCGAGTTTTGGGAACCTGGTCGTCGGTCGTCTGAGCATTGACATCTGCGACAATGCACAGAGACATCACAGCCACTGCAAAGAAAGCGAAAGTTCTCATTGGAATGTCCTCAATCTGGGTGGATTAAACTTGTAGGCCAATTTACGTGCCCACTCATCTACACGTAACATGATTCGCATTGAGACATCAATTTTTGATGATTCTCAAAATCATCGGTTTTATAGGTGGAATAATGCCGACACATCTCTGTTGCACAATAGATTTTTGAGGCAGAGCATCCCATTTAGGCAACCATGATGTTTGTTCTGTTTGAGCGGCAGTGCCCGAAAGCAGATTGGTTAAATGATTCAGAAAAGTGCAAGGAACCTTATGACGCAGGAACTGCCCGAACACGCAGCAAACATTGAACAGCTTCAGTGTGTCCTTTCGGAACTGGCACACCGATAGTATGAGCGACGTTCCTAGCCAAAATGCGTAAACCGGAGAAAGGCGCCATGATTTTTGGGATCGAATTCCAGTCGCCTTACTTTCAGGGAGAGCAGTTGGAACATCTCCGTTTTCTGCCCAACATCGAAGAGATCCAGTTGTCAGATACCAATGTTACTGATGACGACTTGAAGTGGTTGGTGGAGCTTCCCAAACTCGAAGCGATTGGGCTTAACGGGACCGCCATCAGTAACCGGGGGGTCGAGATTTTGTCCGAGTCCAAATCGTTGCAGGAGATTCAGGTCGATGAAACGAAAGTGACGCCGGGGGCGATGCAGCGATTTCTTAATACGCGATAAGCTACGTGTTTGTAGATCGGCGGAACCCCCATGACTCGAGCTAAAGTCGGCACGACATGCTGTTTTACAATCGGCTCAGGAACCACGAAGGAAACTAACGGCGAACCGTAACCGAAGCCGAATCACCGATCGAATTCTGAATCGCAACGTTGCCTTCCAGCCCAGCGGAAACAACAAAGTCTCCAGCCAGCGAAACACGACTGCCGTGGTTCGCACCCGAATCAAGCGACGTGAATCGAGCGGTCAGATCCCACTGCGTTGTATCGAAGAGATAAACTGCTCCAGAATCTTCACTCGACCCATCCTCAAACGCTGACCCAACAACCAGGTTCGTGCCGTCGAGATCAACCGAGCTTCCAAACTGATTCCAACTCAACAACGATCCAGAATTCGTCGAACTCACCAGCTTCTGCGACTGCTGCCATTGCCCATCGGCCCACTCAAATACATAAGCCGCACCCGAATTCCAAATCCCGTTATGATCGTGCTTCCAGGCTCCAACCACCAGGTTCGAACCGTTGATGCTCAGCGAGTTTCCAAACTCATCACCAAGGTTAGTATCGTCAGCAGCAAAGGCTCCTTTGAAATCCCAGTCGCCATTTTCCAGACGCCAGGTATATGCTCTGCCAGATTGATCGGCTGTCGGCGAAGACACTGCCAACCAGTTTTGGCTCAGCGAAACATCGTGACCAAAGCGACGGCCTTGTTGTGGTGCATCAGCAATCAGCGTTTCAGTTGCACCCCATTCGTTTCCTGTCTTTTCGAAAACTGTCGCCGTGCCGCTGTTGACCACAGTTCCGACTTCGTCATAGATCGCTCCAACGACAATCCGCTGGCCATCAGTCGCGACGCTGTAACCAAACTGGTCGCCCTGATTGATACCTGTAGCAAACAAACGATCCGTCCATTGCCATTGATCGCCGTTGAGCTCAAACACATAAGCCGCACCAGCGTCCGTGTTACCGGCATCTGCAAGTCGCGATCCGACAACCAGCAAGTTGCCTTCGATGGCAAGCGATGATCCGAAGTGATCGCCATGGGCGACCGACGAAGGAGTCAATTGCGAATGAAAATTCCACTCGTCGCCGCTACGTTGAAAGACCCAAACCGAACCGCCTTGAATGCTGCTTCTGGTGACCGCCGTTGGTGCTCCAACCACGGCCCAGTTTTCTGTCGATGCGACCGACCATCCGAAAGAGTCAGCTGCTTCGCCCTGAATTTGAAGCGCCGCCTGATGGATCGTGTAGTCGAATGTAATCTCCTGGCTGCCGCTCACGCGATGGAAAGTCTCGACGCCGTCTCCAGTCGGAACACCAACGATCAGGTTGCCCGCATCAATCGCAACAGCGTGGCCAGAGCGGCTGAACCCAGCAACATCGAAAACGTCTGAGAGGACCCAAACATCGTTTTCGACACCAAACTCAACCACCCGGCCACTATTGTTGCCAGTTGAATCTATCCCCACCCCGGACGCGACGACCTGCAACCCGTCCACGTCGATCGCAAAACCAAACTGATCGCCACGTTGTGCGTTCGGCTGAATCAGCTTCTGTTGAAACTCTCCGGTCTGGTTGAATCGATAGACGGCACCCGAGTTAATCACACTGGCGTGGTCATGCAGCGTCGAACCAACGAATACGCCGCCGTCAGAGATCGCGACCGAGTATCCGAATCGATCGCTCGTTCGCGTGGAATTCGAAACGAGTTCCGTTTCCGACCACGCCTGCCCCCATTCATTGAGCTGATACAGGAACGCCGATCCCGTTTCGCTTCTGGGTGCTCCGACTACCAACAGCTGGTCGTGAAGATCCACGTCCCATCCAAACTGAGCCTGTGCTTCCAATGGACTTTCAACGATGAACGCTTCGTAGAACTGACGATACTCATTGGAGCGGAAGATATTGACGGTACCCGAGTTCTGTCCGGCTCCGTCAGCGAAACGATTGCCGACAGCGATCAAGCCCGAATCAATTGAAACAGAAACTCCGAATCGGTCTCCGATTTTTACATTCGAACCAGGAAGCGATTGAGCGATCGACCAATCGCTGGTGGTCTCTCCCTGATAAAGCACGTAGGCGGCTCCGCTATTGAACGCGAACATGTCATCGTGCATCGCCCCAACGACGATCGTGTCGCCTTCGATATCGACTGACCATCCGAACAGGTCGCCGCTTTTATCCGTTGGCGAAGTCACTGTGGCGACTTGTTGCCAGGTCGTATCGTTGAGCTCGTAAACAAACACGGCTCCGTTGTTGATGCGAAAGTTACTGTCGTGCGAAGGAGCCCCAACAACTGCCAGGTTGCCATCGATCGCGACTGAATATCCAAACTGGTTGAGCCCCTCAGTTCCGCTGGGCGAAGACAGTTTCTGGGCAATGAAGCTGGATTCCAAACCTAGCGAACCGTCAGCGTTCTGAACGACACCGCCTTCGCTGACGTTGCCGATCGAAGTAATCGAAGACAATGCCGAGTCATTCGCCAGTACATCAAAAGATCCATCGGCTAACGAGAACACATCATCGACTGCCTGAAAGCCAGTGCCCGCATCGCCACCGTTGCCATTGCCACCGTCATCGGTTGACTCCTGCGTGGCCAGGAAGTTAACGAACTCCGTCCCGCCCGCACCGTCAGTTGGCCAAACCGAAAACTGGTTGATGACGCCCCCGTACTGATCGAAAGATCGCTGCCCCCGATCGGCTTGATGTTCCCACGACCAAAAGTCAACGCCAATGATTCGGTCGCCGCGACCGTTAAGCGCCTGCAACATGCTGCGATAGGTTGCTGCTTGCTCGTGAGGATCATCCGCATAGCGATCCGTCGCGTAGCTGTTAACAACGTCTCCCGGATTGACCGACCACGGGAAGATGCTGGTGTAATTTTTCTTGACCGAACCAAATTCCTGGATGAAGACCGGCAAGTCGTGAGCTTCAGCGACTGCCTCGAGCGTATCGAGTTCGCGATTCCAGGCTTCGACCATCAGTTCAATCGTGGCATCGGCAACCGGCCCTGTGCCAGCCACACGATCGTAGTAAGCCGGATCGATCAAACTTCCGTAGGCACTCACGCCAAGGAAATCGACGTTCGGGTTCGCCCAAATTCGTTGGAACGCAGCCGTTTGATAAACGTCGAAGTTCGCGGTGACTCCAATTTGTCCTGCGAAGTCAGACGATGCGACATCCGTAATCAGGCTGTCGAAGAAAGCATTGTTGCCAGCGTCAGCGTGCATCTCATTCAGCTCGCTGGCGACGGTCAGTCTGTCGACGCCATCGATCGTCGCAAGGTCCAGCACAAACTGGCGGTAGTCATTTCGAAATTGAGTTTGTTCTGCACCGCCTGGATTGTAGTCACCTCGCCAACCTTGAGAAGTTTCAAACAGTGGCAACAACGAAACGGTCAGACCATGTTCGTTGGCACGCTCAACGGCACTGCGAACGGTATCGAGATGCGTTCCACCAATCAGGTTCCCGTAGCTGTCGACTCGCCGATAGACCGAGAAATTAACCTGGTCGGCGCCGGAAGCTGCCAGTTCATCGACGGCCAACAGCCAGCCAGTTTCGATGTCCCAGGGATCAGAAGAATTTTGCGGATCTTGCGAAAGAAACGCGTTGATGGTGGCACCCAAAGCAGGGTCGAAGCCGGGCTCATAAACGTTAGCAGCCAGGAGTTGACGAGGTTCAAGTGTCTCAAAGGACAGCCGTGATGCACGGCGGGCTTTGTTTCGATGCATGGACTTTGGTGGGCGCGAAAGAAGGGCGGGATGGGGTTCAGTTCGAACCCATCTGAAACGTAGGTCAGAATTCCGAAGTGCGCCGGATGTTTTTGACGAGTTTATTTGCAACATCGTCAACGAATGATGCGTTTTCGCTACGCCAGGCGACTGCTTCCGGGCCGGGAAGCCGTGAAACGGCGACAGTATGTAGCCGTGGGTGCAAACCCACGGTTTACA
>CAYUNP010000127.1:0-15281 GCA_964446085.1 uncultured Pirellulaceae bacterium | reverse complement strand
CCCTTCCCCTGCCCTTTGGATGGCTTTCCGTTCCCAGGCTCCCCGGGTTTTCCTTTGCCCTGCCCTTTCCCGTCGCCTTCAGCATCTTCGGAGTCTTCGCGGTCTTTTGACTTCTCTTCGTTGTCTCGAATCCTGTCGGCCAGTTTTTTGGCTCGTTCAGCAGCCTGCTTTTGCGATTTGGAAATTCGCGGTGCATCGCCCTTCCCTTCCGCCTCGCCTCGCAACGATTTTTGAATTCTCAGAAGCCGTTCCACTTCCTTGAGATATTCCTGGTTGCGTTTCAGTTCGTCTTCGATTCGTTTCCCACGATCTTCGCTCTGCAACAGCGTCAACAGACGATTCATATCTGCCAAAACGTTCTTCTGATTCGTTTCCGCGTCACGCAGGTCACCCGTGGTCAACAGCGCGATGATCTGCTTCATCTCATCGGTTGTCGCCTGCTCCTGTGACAACTCATAGGCTCTGCGTAGCAGCTTGGACCGGGCAGGATTGTTTTCTTTTTCGTATTCGCGAAGCGACAGAAGTTTCTGTTCCAACTGCGCGTAGTTCTTGAGAATTCGTTGCTGATGATCTTCGACTGATTCATCTTCTTTTTGAGTCGCAACCGCTGGAGCATCGTCCTGAAACGCAGACACGATGCTTGCAGGGAACAACAAAACACCAACGATGATTAACGCAGCGAATTTTAACTTTTGATTCAACATGTTAGTCCAACAGCCCTTCAAAAGCGTCTTTTTGCCGTTTGTCTTTGGTTCGTTTCATCAGTGCCTCCTGTTCAGCGATCATCCTTCTCACGATCTCCAACAGCTCGTTCTGCGATTCATATTTTACCAGCACCGCAAGAACACCGTCGATTTCTTTTAATACAGTGTCTGTTTCGACCAACCCGCGGTCAATCAACGTTTTCGCCGTCGATTCGGCCCGTTCTCCCCCCATTCCCTTATCGATCTGTTTCAGGACGGCTTCCAGTTCATCGATCGTACCACCAAGGGTTTTCAGTGACCCTTCAGGGATTGCTTCCAGCGGCGCGATAATGCTGACGGCCAATCGCTCCTTACGATCTTCGGCATCGATTCGATTGTTAACCAGTTGCAACCTCAGGTTATCAAAAGCACTGGCGATCCCGCGAATTTCCTGACCAGACTTCAATGCTTGCAATTTGCTACGCTGTGAGAAGACGATTCGCATTGCCTGTTGCCGCATCTGAGCGTCATCCGCATCGCCGGGTTCGAAATCACCGGGCTCCGAATCGGCATCTTTGCCAGTGTCCAGTTTCTGCGGTCTCGTTCGAGACAGAAAACCTCGGACGCCCGTCAACTCTTCAAAGATTTGCTCCAGGCGTCGTCGTTGAGAAACTTCGATTCGTTCCAGCAATCGAAGCAGCCGATTCGGCGAAACGAGTTCCAGTGAGTACTTGTCACCAATGCCAACATTGGGCTCCTTGTCGCCGAGAGTATAGAAGTCATTTGCCTTGATGATGAATCCCAACTCGGATCCGTCATCGACCGTCAACTTCAAACCGGCTCGCACAAGCTCTGCAATATCGATCGAAGCATCCAGCTTTCCATTTTCGCCAGTGGTTTGCACCGCTGGAGGAAGTTTCCGATTCGGCGTCGTTAACTCAACCCACGTTTCCTGAATCCGATAGTCATCGATGATTTGCCCTTCGAATGGCAGGATTGCATCAGGAGTTATCGCGGTCCCGATCCCTACCAGGCGAGCCACGACATCGGGTGCTTCGTCGGCGATCGGTTCAACGAACACGGCATGCGGACTGTCGGAGACAATGTCGTCGGAGTCAACGAGATAAAATTGCAGGTTTGCCGCTTCGTCGATTGCCGCGACGGGATATTCAAACTTTTCTCCATCCACGATACCGCGATTCATCGTCGCCGCTGCCGCATCCCAAACGTAAACTTTTTTCAATGGTTTGGTCGCAAGGCCGCGAATATTAAAAGCGGTCCCGCGCGGAAGTGCCGTGCGTCCGGTCCAGCGAATACTGCGTGGAGTCCATGAAAGCGTATCGTTGTCAGAAAGATATTTGGGGTACACGCAGTCGAAGTCCGTTTGCGTCACGATGGGCTGATCCACGATTTCTATTCGAAACGGACCAGATCGATGATCGTCACCTCGCAATGTGAACTCCAAATCAGAAAGCACGCCTTCAAGCGGTGAGCCGTTGAGCGAATAGGACTGCCAACCATCTTTCGGATTTCCGATACGGTTGAGTGCCTGGGTTCCACGGTCTCCATCTTTGGTTCGATAGTACATCAAGCAGCTGGACGGCAACTCTCGCCACGGCACCAACGGATCACTGGCCTGAGCCCGAACGGTCAGCGTCAACGAAGCGCCTCTTGGGATGCGAAACGTAGCATCAACAGGAGAACGATTTTGCCCCAGCTCTTCGATCCCTTCGACGGGCGAGTCGGTCTTGATTTTCAGACCAACGATTTCCAGATAGACTCGTCGAGGCCATGGCTGATTGTCGAGCAAGTACAGACGTTTGATGGCCAGTTTCAGGTTCTCGAACTTCAGTATTCCGAGCCCAATGATTGAAACCGCGAGGAGCAGGGCCAGCACGGCACTGAATTTCAAAAAACGAAAGTTCACGATCTCTTTTGCATCCACTTGATCAACAAGCGATTCGGCTTTCTCCTGAGTCATCTCGATCATGGCTCGATCGATGGGCACGTCAAATCGGTCGCCCGATTCTGCCTGGTTAACTGTCGAAACCAGTGACTCGTCGAACTCGGGATGTTTTTTCTCTACCAGCAGCGCGAGGCTGTGGTTTCTCATCGACACGAACAGACGCCGGCCAATGAATCGATAGAGTTGAACGATCGCGATGGCGACAACGATGACCAGCAGCATTGTTCGCGAGACCGCCGAAAGCTCGCTGAAGCCAAACATGACCGGCAAGTAATCCAACGCAAATGCAATCCAGAAGCAAAGCAGCGTGGCGACGATGACGGCGAGCAGACCTTCCAGAAACACAACAAATCGAATACGTCGGCGTACCCTACCCAGCAACCGCGCGATCGGCGGCGAGATGGATTTCAGGGTTGGCGTTCGAGAAGGCAGAGGATTGCGGTGGGTTGAAACGTGAAAACGTGGTTGAATTTCAGCCAGTTTATCCAGGCTGATCACGGACCAAAGGCCCGCGCCACCTACGAAATCTACTACGAATCGCCATCGTCCGCATCATCATCGACTTTCTTTTTGCCCGAGACCGGCTTCTCTGTCTCTTCAGACACATCCGCTTCAGGAGGCTCTTCCTTGACAGGGTCTTCTTTTTTCGGGTCCGCCTCAGGTTTGTCTTCAACAGCCTCGGTTTTTTCAGCGGTTGGCTTCTTCTCCTGCTCCGTCGCCGGTTTTTCAGATTCCGTCATCGGCTTCTCAACTTCTGCTGCTGGTTTTTCAGACTCCCCTTCCGGCTTATCTGGCTCCGCCGCAGGCTTATCTGCCTCCGTCTCCGGCTTATCTGCCGCAGGCTTATCCGACTCTGCCATCGGCTTCTCACCGGCATCACTTTCTGCATCTTCAACTTCGGGCTCGGCAACATCTTTCGACTTCGGAGCACCAAAAGTCGCCCCGCCTTGTGGCATTTTGGGAAGCGAAAATCCTGGCGGCAGATTCATTGGAGCTCCCGTTTCCGGTTTCGCTTCGATCGCTTTGACCACATCCACGCGTGTTGACTGGATTGTCTTCAGATTGGAAGCCGAGATGATGTAGTACCAATCGCCGAAACGCTGGTTCAACTCATCGACAAGCTTCTTGCCTGCTTCAATTTTTTTGTCAAAAGCTTCATTCTCCTGCTTGAACCGGGTCAGGTTCATTTCGTGTTCACCCGTCGCCGTTTCAAAAATCTTCAGCGCCTCTTCATAAGCAATGAACTCAGGCTTACGTGGTTTGAGTTCGTCTTCCTTTTTTGCTTCCGATTCGCCTTCTGGCTTCTCACCATCTTTCTCAGCACGAGCATCTGTTTCAGCCTTTGTCTCACGCTCGTCTACCGGAGCCGGCTCATAGCCTTCAGGCTTGGTCGGCATTTCAGGCAACTTGGGCTCGGCGGGTCGATCGCCCAGGAGAGATTCGTCAAACGTTACACGCAAATACAGAAATCGGCTCGATTCGCCTGAAGCATCATCAACTGACTCTGTTTCCGTTTCTGATTCCGGATCGTCCTTCGATTCAATTTCGATCGTCTTGTCCTGATCCGTATACGACTCGCCGACATTCAATCGATAGAGCAAACCTTTGGAAGTTCCAAACTCAAGCTCGCCATTGGCTGAAACGAGTTCCAATTGCTCCTGAGTTCCCGAAAAGTTAAAACCCTTGTCCATCAAATCAAGCTGCATTTTGCGCAAGGCTTCGTTGGTTGCCTCTGTTTTCGGCAAGTCTGCCACCTTCAAGTCCGGCGTCAGCAACTGCTTGCCTTCGTACCTGGATTTTGGTCGGACGCCAACGATTTGCATTTCGTCGAGCACACCCAGAATCTCATCGATGCGATCGGTTTTCAGTTCTTCGGTAGCCGCATTCATCCCGGCCAAATTCCAGCCATCGGCGGGACTCGGTCGAGTCAGCACCAGTTGGTCGCCCTGTATCTTGGACATTGCTGGTGCACCAAAGCGACCAACGCCGCGTTCGATCATCTTGTAATTGTTAATCGCGACCTGCGTGACATCCGGGCGATTGATTCGCAAAAGATCGGGATCGATCCAGTCAGAGAACTTTGTCGACAGATCGATATCCAGTGAAACGCGAAAGGTCTGCGATTGATCGGCTCGACGCATGTAGAAGTCTTTCGCCTGGCTGCGATCCTCAAAATTTTCTTCAGCTCCCGGCCGAGTCGATATTTCTTCCTCGATCTCATTGCCAATGATGTAGTCAACCAGTGGTTCACCGTTTTCATCCTTCAGCGTGACCCGTTTTCCAGCTGATTCAGGATCTTCGAGATCATCTGCGAGAGGATCAACCACGCCGAATTTTTCAAATTCACTTTCACTCATTCCGACGATCGCCTGCCCCACCAGCCCCATCACTGAAGCTGAAGTCTGTGCAATCCTGGCTGCACCTTCGGCTGGATAATTGTATTCAGTTGGAATTCGCCACAGATCGCCATCGCTTTCGACGCCGAATCGTTTCAGTGCGCCCGTCTCAGGGTCGACCGCAGAAACTTCGAGCGACCTGGCCGTTTCAGTCGAAACAAACTCCGGATAAAACGGCTTGCCAACCATCTCATCGGTCGAGGATTTACCGGGCTGATTCATCCAGGCATTACCCAGCGCCGCCAAACTCAAAACGGCAGCCGTCACGCCAAAACAAACTGTCTTTGTTGACTCTTGCATCGTTATTTGACTCTTCGATTCGGATTGATATTCTTTTGCTCATTGAAGACACGAAACCACAGCACGACCACACCCAGCATGAGTGCTGGCAGAGGTGCCATGATCGCAGTCATCGTTCGAAGCCTGTTCTTGTGCCCTTCGATTTGCGACTGCTCCGCAGCCTCCAACTGGGTCACTTCCTCTTTCAGTTTTCGCGCCAGTTTCTTTTGCTTGATCTCAAACTGACGCTGCACATTGGTAGCTCGCTGACTTGTTTTCTGAATTTTCTCAAGAAAGCCCAACGACTCGTTACCCTGAATTTCTTCAGTGGCACTGTCGAGTTTTGCCTGGGCAGCATCGAGTTCATCCTGAACTTCCTTTTCAATTTCCTGCTGCCTGGCAAATCGCTGCTCGCGATACTGCTTGAAAATCGACTCCAGTTTGACCAACGTTCGAGGCGTCTGACGACGATTACGAAGCTCCACAAAATCGTCAGCACCGCCAAGCACCTCAATCGCGTTGAGCAGAAAGCTGACGTTGTCCAGCTTTTGTCCAACCTGTTGATCGAGTTCCTCTTCCTGCTGAAGTGCCAAATCGGAAACGAAGTCCATATCGGCAATGATCACCAGATCCAGTCCGTCTTCAGCTCTGTCTTTGGCTTGAACACGTGCCGCAACACAGTAATTCTGGGAGTCCATCAAGGTTGGTGGATTCGGATTGAGCACTTTCAAAAGATCGTTGGTAACCCGACTACGAGCCGGTTCTTCACGCACCGACAACTCACCACTGGCCGTTACTGTTGGAACGGATTGCGTCGGCGTCAGCGTTAGCTCATCCCATCCAATTCGACCGGATGCAAAGCCGACCGATGCCAACGGCGTAAAATCGTACTTCGAACCAGAACCTTCCTTGATGTAACCGGGATAGAACATCAACAGCTCCCGCACACCACCGGAAACCGGGTCGTCGGGATTGAACGCAAGGTTGGAATCATTATTTTTGACGAACACAAATGCCTTTTCGAACTGGCCGTAGTAGGCTGGCCAGTTTTGTCCAAGGTAAGACGGCCACAGTGCATCAAAACCCGGGTGTGGATCTTCCAGGTTCCAAACGCAAGCTCCGTTGTCCCACTGAACGCCAATCGCCGCGAACAGTGTCGAGGCACGGCCTCCATCAGCCTTGGGTTGATCAGAACTGGCCAACTGCTCAATGCGTCCCATTCGCGGTGCATTGAGAACGCCATACTGCGTTGGATGCTGATACGGCCAAAAGAAATGCAAAGGATCGGCCAGAATGACTGCTGCATTACCAGCTTCAAGGTACTTCACCAACGAAGCCATTGAAGGAGCGTCGAGACTGGAAGGGTCAGCAACCAACATCACATCTGGAGCTTCGCGAACTTTCTTTTCAGACTCTGCCTCCCCATCGTCTCCTGATTCAGCATCCGGTTTCTTTTCGGCCGGCAAGAACGTATCGAGCTCATCACCGCTGATGTACTTGATTTTGAATTGCTGCTTCAGAATATCCATCATGCCATTGTTCATCCACGGAATACGACGACCTTGAAACATCGGTCCGCCGAAGTGAGCATCCGTCTCCAGAATCCCAAGCGTCAGCTTGTTGCCTTTGTCGATCGTTGTGTAGATCGCGTGACTCAATTCGTACTCGATCGACTTATTGGAGTCGAAGAACGGCAACGTCGTTTCGCCAACGGCACTGGAAACGCGTGCCCCAAGGTAAACGTCGCGTTGAACCGTGATGCCGTCTTCTTCTGAACGATCTTCACGACCTTCGATGCCGAGCTTTTGAGCAGCGATTTCCATATTACTGTTGGGCGTGACCCTGTTCACAATGACTTCAACGTTTTCGCCACCAAAGCTGTCATACTGCCGCAGCATGCCTTCGAGGTTCTTTTTGACGTTGGTGAACTTCTGCGGAATGTCTTCACTGATGTAAGCCTGAATCGTGACCTTGCGATCAGATTCTTTGACTTTCTCAAGCGTTTCAAGAGTCGCGGTGTTGAGCGTGAACAGCTTCTCGTTGGTCAAGTCCAACCGGGCTGTCGAAGTCAGCGGCGACGTATCGACGATGCTGAAAATGGCGAACACGGCAACGGCCAACGCGATCGCCCTGAAGACAAACTGCCATCCCATGTTCCCGGCATCGCCACGATTCCAGTGCCGACGACTGATCACCACCATATTCAGGTACAGCATGACAATCGTCAGACCCACGTAGTAGACGATCGACACAAGTGAGACCTGACCGATCGTGTAGTCCTGCAAATGCCAACCAATGCTGTATCGATTCAACCCAAGGCTGTCGCCAAGGTAACTGCCGAGCACGGGCAACGCACAGAACAACGCACCAAGAATAAAGGCAACGGTCGTGCTGCCCGTCAGCGAAGAAGCAAACATGCCAATCGAGATCAGCGTCGCCCCACTGAACCAGTAGCCCAGGTAAGTCGTGCCTATGATTCCCCAATCCGGATTGCCGTGATTGGCAAGGGCCAACAATTGTGTTGTGGAAAACAAAAGCGCAATCGTGTAAACCGCGACCGCCGCAAAGTACTTCCCCAGCAGCACATCGAAATCCGAAGCCGGCAGCGTAAACAGAATTGAATCCGTTCCCTGACGTCGCTCATCGGCCCACAGCGGCATCGTGATCGCCGGAATGAACAGCAGCAACAGCTCCGGATAGAATTTGCTCAGTTGGTCCAGGTTAGCGAGATTGTCCGCGAAGAACTGGGGACAAAACGCCTGTAACGCACAGACCGTCACAAAGGCAACAATAAACAGATAGCCCAGCACGCCCGTGAAATACTGTTTCAGGTTGCGCCAAAAAACTGCTGAAATAACATGCCATCGAAACATGTTCCGTTGATCTCCGTGAAAGTTGGAATCGTAAAGTCAAACAAGGTGGTAACAATCGTCTCGCGACGCGAATTCGTCTAAGCAGTCTGGAATCCAGTTAGCTCATGGAAACGATTGGCCATCGCTTCTCGCTGCCCCATGTCACCGATTGGACCATCGAACACAATCTGTCCCTGGTCAATCAGCACCACGCGACTGCACAAAGTTTCTACTTCCTGCAACACGTGTGTCGAAAGCAAAACCGTCTTGGATCTGCCCAACTCGAGAATCAATTCCCTGATTCCAACGAGTTGATTCGGATCCAGTCCACTGGTCGGCTCGTCAAGGATGAGCACATCCGGATCGTGGAGCAACGCCTGAGCCATGCCAACACGTTGGCGAAAGCCGCGAGACAGCTTACTGATAGGCTTGTTCCAGACCTCTTCAAGATTGCACTTCTCAGCCACGAAACTCATCCGCTCTTTGCGTTTCTTTCCACTGAGGCCACGAGCGCGTCCGAGATATTTCAGTGCCCCCTTGGGCGTCATCTCGTCGTAGAGCGGTCCGTTTTCGGGTAGGTAACCAATATGTGTCGAAGCAGCGATGCGATCGGTTTGCATGCTTTTTCCAGCGATGTGAACCGCTCCTTTGGTCGGCGACAGGAACCCTGTCAGCATTTTCATCGTCGTGGATTTTCCGGCTCCGTTGGGACCCAGGAAAGCGCAAACTTGCTGACGAGGTACAGAAAACGTGACGTCATTCACGGCCGCGAAGGGTCCGTAATATTTGCAGAGCGAGTCGGCTTGAATCAATGCTTCCGATTCAGCCGGAGGAGTTGAACTGGTTGACATTTCTGAGTCTCGGAAGGGTCACTTCTTTAAACTCATAATGTATCCAAAGACCGGACCGCCTTTCAACAGGGGACCCAAATTTTGGATTCAGTCTACCTGGATTTTTTCAACCTTTACGTCCGGGACTTGGCCCTTATCTGCCAAAAGCTTCAGGCATTCGTCCGGGTGCAGCGGCTTGCTTCCAAGGAAACCCTGGAAATATTCACAATCGTGCCGCAACAGGAACTCAAGCTGCTCTTCGGTTTCGACACCCTCGGCCAAAACTTCCATTCCGAGACTCAACCCAAGGATGACAATACTACTGGCGATCGTGCCGTCGTCTTTTTGTGGAATATCGCTAACAAAAGCGCGATCGATCTTCAGCTGGTCAATCGGGAAATTCTTCAGATACGCCAGCGAAGAATAACCTGTCCCAAAGTCATCGATGCTGATCATGCAGCCCAGTGCCTTCAGCTTTTTCAAGGTTTCAGTCGTTCGAATAACATCTGAAATGATGGCACCTTCGGTGATCTCCAGGTCGATGCACTCCGGTGAAACTTCGTGGCGTTCCAGAGTCTCAACGACTCTGGCATAAAAGTTGGGGTCGCGAAACTGAACCGGTGAAATATTGATAGCAACCCGAGTCCTGATTCCTCCGAGCTGCCACGCCTTAAGCTGCTGGCAGGCCTGGTCGAGAATCCACTGTCCTGTCTCGATGATCCGCCCGGAACTTTCAAGTACCGGAATGAATTCGGCAGGAGAGACTACTTTGCCGTTCTGGTTCCAGCGAATCAAAGCTTCGAATCCAACAATCTGACGTCCGCGAGTTTTGAATTGTGGTTGATACACCAGTGAAAACTCGTCGCGTGCCATCGCTTCAGAAAGCTTGCTTTCGACTTTCTTGCGATGGACCAAATCTTCGGTCATTGATGCGTGATACAGTGAAACGTCTTTCGAACCGAACTTGGCATCATACATTGCGGTGTCAGCAAAGGTGAAAAGCTCTTCCGCTGAACGGGAATCGATTGGGCAAATACTGGCTCCAACGCTGGCACCAACCTGCATCTTCGTGTTTTCAAAATGCATCGGTTCGCGAATCGCATCAATAATTCGCTGGCTGACTTTGACGACATGCTCGATCGATTCCGGCTGACGAACAATCACGGTGAATTCGTCGCCGCCAAGCCGAGACACGATATCGCCTTCCCTGACAGTACTTTGAATTCTCTTCGCGGTTTCGATCAGCACCAGGTCGCCGACAGCGTGGCCAAGTGTATCGTTGATCTCTTTGAAGCCGTCCATGTCCAGAACGATCAGTGCGACTCGCTCGTCGTTGGAAATCGCTTCTTCGATCATCACTTCGAGGTGCCCGCGAAATGACAGGCGATTGGTCAAGCCTGTCAGAGTGTCAATGTTGGCGAGCAAGTTGAGTTCTTCAGCTTTTTTCGAAAGCCGTTGAGTTGCCACTTTGAGTTTCGTTTCGTCACGAATCACGCCGAATACTCCCTCGACGTTTCCGTCCTCTCCAAGTTCCGAGAAGCCCTGACACGCCAAATGCCTTTCCCGTGAGCCTTTGGTAAAAGACAAATCAAGAGAAAAGGAAGAACCATCGCTGGCGGCTGCTTTGAGCGCCCTTTCAAGTTCACGAGCATCAGCTCTGCCGAATCGCGCAACCAGATCCTGGATACGGTTCAGATCCGGCAAGTTGCAGATTCGCTTTAGTTCGTCAGAGAACACGGTCTCTTCGGTTTTGACATTCCAGTGCCAATAGCCGATCGACGCGGTTTCTTCCGCAAGATTCAGAAGACGTGTTTTCTCCTTGAGACTGTCAGCGAGTTTTTGCAGCTGTGCATTTCGACGAATAAAGCATCGCTCGGTCTGCTCGCATATCCACAGAATGGTCACTGAAAGGATCAAGGCACTGGCTGCGTGATCCAGCGTGTTGCCAAAAGATATCTGTGTCGGCGAAACAAACGGAGAATAAAGAGCAAATACGATTGCTCCGATCGTAAACACAAACCATCGAAACGCGGCTTGCATTCCCAGCAACTGGACAGCGATCAGACAAATGATCGCGAAATGAAACTCAATCGTCGACTCACGAATCTCGCTCAACGCCGACGAGATGAGTAACCCGATTCCGTTGACGGAAAGAAACAGGTTGATGATGACATTGCGTTCAAGCAACTTCTTCCTGTGAACCCAGGACAACAGAAAGATGATTCCCATCACCGCGAACGGATAGATAGCAACCTGAATGCCGCTCTTGAACAGGATAAATGTTCCTGATGCTCCCCAGAGAAAACCAAAAACAATCATGTACGTCGCCAACTGCCGCACGCGTTCGCTAAGTAGTGAACCGAGAACTTTGGCATCAAGCTCCTGCTCCGAAACGTCGGTCGAAGTCGCAAGGGAATTGTTGTTTGGAAGTTGGGGCATCAAATCTACGCAAAGTCCGGGCTGTCCGGAGAGCTTACGTTTTGCTTAGCGTAAAGCGAATTCAACGGAGTCCATTGACCCCCGATTATCAGGGTTGTGTCCGGATTTGCGGGTCATTCTGGATGGTTGGAAATTTCAGTAAGAAGTATCCGTGCAACCCGTCACACAGACGACAGCCCGAGGCACTGTTATTCATTCAAGAACAAGCGAAAAGGGAGATGTAGAATTATGGCGATGGAACTCACAAGCGAAAATTTCGAGGAGGTAGTTCTGGATTCGAAAGTACCAGTCCTGGTCGATTTTTGGTCCGAGGGATGCCCTCCCTGTAAACAGATTGCTCCTGTGATTGATGAACTGGCCGACGAACGTGCTGGCACCGCTGTGATTGGTAAATGCAACGTCTCCGAGAACATGGACGTGGCCATGAAATACGAAATCGCTGGCGTGCCAACATTGATTCTGTTCAAAGATGGCGAAATCGTGGACCGAAATGCGGGCGCAGTGCCGAAGATGATTCTTGAGAAGATGATCGACGAGCATTCAAAGAGCTGAATTGCATCGGCGAAAATTTATGGCTGGCAGTTCCCGACTGTCAGCTTTTTTTAGTGCCTGATTTGCATCGAATCGAATTCACCAGTCGCGTCGCTTTTGGTGATCTCCTTGTTGTCCACACGGCCATGAGTCGAATCGCAGACATCGGTGACGTAAGCTCTTACCGTCGTAACGTCGCCTTCGACGATCATCTCGACGCTCCCATCAGGAAGATTCTTCACCCAGCCAGTGACGCTGTGTTGCTTTGACAGCTCGCGGCAGGTGTATCGAAACCCAACACCCTGCACGCGTCCAATGAAGAAGATATGCCAACGAACATCCATTGTCAGTAACCGCTAACGATAGTCTTCGATTCGATAGATGTCAGTGGATGTAAACTGGTTGTCAATCGAAGCGTTGTCAAAAAGCCACGCTTCACAAACGTCGCGATCGGCAATCGTCCAGTTTTCATCGCCCAAAAGAGCAAACGGACGCTCGCCACAACCGGCGATCAATACGCCGTCTTCAGGTCTTGCCTGGCCAAGGGCCCATTCAATCGCACGAAAACGATTTGGGATAAGCTGAACCCTGTGAGGCTCCTCAAATCCATCAAACATCTGATGCATCGGCTCGTAGTCGATCGCCGAATCAACTGAATCACGCGTAACGACCACGCTGTCCGCAGCCCGATCAAGGACTTCACCCATTCTTTTGCGCCGCTCGTGTGTTTGATCATTGCTGATCGAGCACACGCACCAGACTTTTCCCTTCACAACCTGCTTGATTGTGCGAAGCGCCGTTGCAAGTTGAACAGGCGTCGAGGCAGTGTCAATCCAAACGCCCTGATCCTGCCCGCACTCAACACGCTCCATTCGACCAGGTAGCTTCGAGCCGTTCTCAAGGCCTCTGGCAATCGATTGAAGATCAATCCCCAGCGCCAATCCAACCGCAACGGCATTGAGACAATTGTAAATATGTTCGTCGCCGATGATCGGAGTCCTGACAGCGACGGACTCGGAACCGGTGATGATCATGAAAGACTGTTCATGGCTGAGTCGTTCCAGCAACTGGCCTCTGACGTTGGCGTCCTGGTTCATTCCAATAGTCAAAACAGGAGCCGTGCATGACTCGACAAGAAAATGGCTGGTCGGATCATCCAGGTTCAGAACCGCAAGTCCGGTTGGCTTGAGCGAGTCCAGCAAACGCAGTTGAGATCGTTTGTAGTTGCTGCGCGTACCGTGGAAATCAATATCTTCATCCCGCATGTTGGTCAGAACAGCAACATCCAGCGACACGCCTGAGAAGTTCCGTTTGGCGAGATCACGAGAAGAAACTTCAATCACAGCATGCGTGCAATCATTCATCGCCATCTGCCCCATCTGCTCGGCGATCAATGGCGGGTTGAGCTCTTTGCGGGGAATGGTCGGCATGTTGTTGCCGATCGAAACACCCAGCGAAGTTGACCTTCCGGTCGTATGCCCGGAAACTTCCAGAATCGATTGCACAAGGTGACTGGTAACTGTCTTTCCGACGCTACCGCTGACACCAATGGTTGTTAGTCGTTCGCTGGGGCGTCCGGCAAGTGCATGGCAAATCCTCGCGTACGCATGACGCGAATCCTGAACGAGAATTTGCGGCGAGCTTGTGGCGACAAGTCGTTCCGTGATCACGGCAGTAGCACCGTTTTCGATGGCTTGTGGACAGAAATCATGTCCATCAACATCGGCGCCGAGAATGGCGACGTACAGATCGCCGGGCTGACATTCATCCCATTTCCCACAGCAGGAACTGACGTTCACGTCGTGAGCTCCGATGAGTTTCGCTTTGGGCAAAATCTCCCGGACAGGAATTCCATCTACATATTTCGCGGTTTGGGTATTCACAAGGCCTCCTTGCCTGCGATCTCAAACGAATCAACCGCGGTTAAGCGATTGTGCTCGGCATCCTTGCCAAGTGATAAGGATTTTCGATATCAGCGATATTCGGTCAAGACGAATTGCCCGGTTCGGCAAGAATGTTTGCGATGCATGCACGGTCCAATTGGCCTTGTAGCCGGTAAAACGAGGAAGCTCACGGCGTGAAATGCTGATGATGTTTTTTTGTCGTTACTCGCGATTGAGTCCAGCTAAAAAATAATTTTGATTTTCCGTGAACCAACCTGCGACCTGGTCGTCTATCAAGGCAAGCAGGTTATGAAAACTTGTGGTTAACGAATCAAAGCAACGAAGAATCAAATTCAGGAGCGTCGAGTTCAATGTCTTTCACTTTCACCAAACTCAACATGATGGTCGCCGCGGCTGGCAACGGGATTTATCTCCCGACAGGCCCCCGCGTGGAACTGGCCATTGATGCGCAAAAATTGCGATGTTGACGCTTGGTGAATGAAACGAATTAACGTTCAAAAGCCCGGTGTCAAACAGACTAACCGGGCTTTTTTTGTGGAGTTTTCGCAGGACAGGACAAACGAAACGCAACGAGAGAATCAAAAAATCAGGCGGAGGTGCAAGTGGGAGCATATGGGCTTTGGAAGCCTGGGGTTGCGGGTTCGATCCCCGCTCGCCTGACTGAGAAGCAAACAAGATTGGTTGTGGCTGCGGCGTCTCGCGGCAGTGCAACAGAGAAGCTACGGCGAGAAGCCTTAGCTACAAAAAAACAAACGGTAGTCGAGGGCTGGTGCCCAGTTAGGGCTGATATCTCTGACGTGCTGGGCTCAATTCCCAGGGCTACCACTGTAGAGAAGCGAGAAGGGTTCGAAACAGATTCTTGAGCCGTTCACGAAAAACGAGAAATCACAACCACACAGACAAACAAAGGAAACACAAATGGAAACTCATTTTCGACATAAACGCACGACTGCTTCGAATTCATTCGGGGTCGTGGTGTCAACGGTAGCACAGCACTCTTTTAAAGTGCTTGGTGGGGGTTCGAATCCCTCCGGCCCTACTCACAAAACAACAGAAAACATACCTCGGGTCTGAGGTGTTATTGGCAGCATGTCTGGCTCTTAACCAGATCGGAGAGGGTTCGAATCCCTCCGGACCCACTATTGAAATGCGGAAATCGGAACGCGGAAATCGGAATGAAAGGAGGTCTTCGCACGGAAACTGAAACAAAATTTGCATCGGTCGTTCAGCGGCAGGATCCCGCCTTTGTAACGCGGTGACGAGGGTTCGAATCCCTCCCGATGCTCTCGCAATGCGGAAGAATGAAACCGAAAACCGAAAACCAAACCGCGTCCATGATGTAGCGGTAGCCTACTGCCTTGCCATGGCGGAAGTGTGGGTTCGACTCCCACTGGACGCTCT
>CAYUNP010000126.1:0-15401 GCA_964446085.1 uncultured Pirellulaceae bacterium | reverse complement strand
CCAAGTGATCATCAAACCGCCGGCGCGAACGCAGGCGCCTACGGCTTGCCGTTAAACGACAGCGACTATGACAACTTCACCTTCCCATTCGAATCAGAGAACTTGTCCACCGGAGCTCCAACTCGCTCCAACATCGAGCGATAGAGATTCGTTAGCGGTGTGCCACTTCGCAATCTCAAATGCCGGCCCGTTTTCACACCAGCCCCGCTGCCACCAAACATGCAGATCGGTAGATCTTTATGTGCGTGACTGTTTCCGTCCGCGATGCCACTGCCGTACATGATCATGCAGTTATCCAACAGCGATCCATCACCTTCCTTCACCGTCGACAACCGTGTCAGCAAATGACGAAGCAACGTCACGTGATAATGGTTGATCTTGCTGATGCTGGCCTGCTTGCCGCGCGAACCGCCATGATGGGAAATGTTGTGGTGTCCGTCTTTGATTGACAAATTCCTGTAAGGACGATTGCTGCCGGCATTGGAATACATAAAAGAGATGATTCGCGTTGAATCCGTTTGAAACGCCAGCGTCATCATGTCAAACAGTAACTTAACATGCGCACCATACTCAGCGGGCACTCCGACAGGTCGCGGCGCATCAGGCACATCCTTTTCCGCTTCGTCAAGTTTGTCCGTAGAAGCCAGGCGACGCTCGATGTCCCGAACGGCGTACATATATTCTTCCAACTTGCGTTTGTCCTGGACGCCAAGATTGTTGCTGAGGATTTTCGCTTCCTGTCGCACGAAGTCCAAAACACTTTTACGGTCACGTTCCCGTCGCGCCAATGTTCGCGGATCCAGTTGTGCTCCACCATCAGTTCCGAACATTCGATCAAACACAGACGCAGGATTCACTTCTTTGGCTAACGGGGATCGTTCGGTGCGCCATGAAATATTTGAAGTGTACAAACAGCTGTAGCCCGAATCGCACTGCCCTGCCGGAGCACTGTCTTCGGTTCCCAACTCCAATGACTTGAGCCGCGTCAGGTGTCCGATCCGCTCGGCAGCGACCTGATCAACTGACTGGCCGTTGCGAATATTGTCTCCGTTTGTTTTCTTTGGATGAGCACCCGTCAGGAACGAAGCCACCGACCTCGCATGATCTCCCCCACCATCGCCATGCGCCGACGCTCCATCGAGCGCCAAACCCGTGAAGACATTCATCTGGTCACGAAAGTCAGCAATCGGCTGCATGATTTTCTGCAGTTCGAATTTGTTTTCATCTTTACCTTTGGGCGTCCAATCCTGCATGTGCATTCCGTTGGGCACATAAAGGAACGCCATTCGAACTGGCGGTCCTTCGGCAGACTTTCGCGCGATAGTGGACGACGCCGACGTGATTAGCGGAACTGCAGGAGCCATCGCTTCAAGCCAGGGCAAAGCCACTGCAGCACCGAGGGAACCGCGAAGCATCGTTCGACGTGAGATTTGTTTTCTGTTCATTTTTCTGTTCCTGATTCCCACGAAAACTATTCGCGGCTGGCCCCTTCGCCATATCGTCTACGAAACGGTTCACTCTCGCAAATCGCAATCACCAATGCAGAGAAACGGTACTCGCTTCCTCTGAGTTCTTCGACCACCTTGTCCAGGGTACATTCGTCATAGTACTCCAGGCCCCGCCCCAAAGAATAAATCAACATCTTCTCCGCAAGACACCTCACGAACCGGGAACGCATTCCCGTTCGAATCATGACTTGAAGTTCCTTCGACCCCTGAAACGTTGTCCCGTCGGGCAACTCACCTCGAGGATCAATCGCACCAACTTCATCCTGAATCCGCCACTTGCCTACCGCGTCGTAGTTCTCCAGGGCGAATCCGAGTTCGTCCATCACTTTATGACAAACGGCACATGCTGGATCAGCTCGGTGCTGTTCCATTCGCTCGCGCAGTGTACCGGTCAGCTCAGCTTGATCCTCCAGTTGCATTGCATCCGGATCTGGTGGCGGAGGTTCTTCGCCCAGCAAGTTCTCCATAATCCATTTACCACGTTTGACGGGCGACGTTCGATTTGGATTCGACGTCAGCGTCAGGATACTGGCGTGACTCAGGATGCCTTCCCGTTTCGTTTTATCGGAAGAGACTTTCTGAAACCTGTTTCCCGTGACGCCTTTGACGCCGTAGTGCTTTGCAAGCCGTTCATTGAGAAACGTGTAGTCCGCTTTGAGCAAGTCAGTCACTTGCGCATCGCTTCGGATCAAGTCGTAAACCAGAAGTTTCGTTTCGGTTTCCATATCCTTCCGCAACTGAGCATCGACTCCGGGGAACAGTTCAGCGTCCGGCTGCATTCGCGCCAGGGCGCGAAGCTGCAGCCACTGCGACGCGAAATTCTGCACCACTGCTTTGGCCCGTTTGTCTTTCAACATCCGAACCACCTGCTTTCGAAACACTTCCCGGTTCTTCAGTTGTCCTTTGGTTGCCAACTTGAACAGTTCCGCATCGGGCATCGAACTCCACAGGAAGTAGGACAGGCTGGTCGCCAACTCAAAGTCATCCAGGTCGCGAGTCTGCCCAACGGCAACGGGCTTTTCAATCTTGTAGAGAAAATGTGGCGACACCAAAATCGCCTGCATTGGAAAACGTAGCGCTCGATCAAACGAATCGCCGGCTTCGATCGCAGAATCAAAAAGCCCCATCAAGCGATCCACTTCTTTTGAACCCGCAGGTCTGCGGTAAGCTCGCGACGCAAAAATTGAAATTGAGTTCCTGGCCACCTTCCGCTGCTGTGCTTTGGAGTCACCGGGATCGCCAAGGACCAGTTTGCCGTACTGGCCTTTCTGTTTTCCAAATGGACCTTCGAGCGTGATGCTTTCCAGGTACAGGTTTCGGTCGACAGGATCTTCGTTACGCCGGGTCTTTCTGTAAAAGTCATTTGTAAAGGAGATATTGATCTCCTGATCACCCGTTTTCGAAAATCGAACATCGAATTCAAACTGCTGAGCATCTCCTGGATCATTTTTGACGTTGAAGAATTTTCGTTGCTTTCCATTGATGTCGAATTTCATCTTTGCCGGTTCGTCACCAGCCTGGGAACCGCTGGCTCGAATGACGGCTTTGTAGTTCCCTTTTTCGATCACATCAAATTTGGCCGACGCAGTACCATTGGTGCTAAAGACCAAATTTCCATCCTGCAGATTGCTGTTGTTGGGCCTGGAAAAATCCTTGCCTCTGAGCATTCGTAATTTCCTGGCCTGCTCCGGATCTTTGACCGCACTCAGGGTGATCGTTTCGGCGGCTTTGAGATACTTTTCCATCAGGATCGGTGAAAGCGAAAGTACGTCGGCGATGTTGTCGAAACCATAACCAACATCATCGGTCGGAAAGTTACCATCGGTTTGGAAGTCGACACCTGTCAGGTCGAGAACAGTATTCTGATACTCGGTGCGATTGAGCCGCCGGATCGTAACGCGACCGGGATTGATATTGGTGCAGTCAACACTGTTGAGCAGGTTGTCGATCCACTTGAGAAGCTGGGCATGCTCATCGTCCGGGATTGGATCGTAGTCTTCCGGAGGAGGCATCTCTTTGGCAGCGACCCGGATCAACACTTTCTTCCACTTCTTGCGAGCCGACAGAAGTTGGTCAAGCGTCTCGTACTGTTCGAGATTCAGATCCGCATCCGCGTTGTCTCCCCAGTGACAGTCACCGCACTGCGTTTCCAGTATGGGTCGAATCGTGTCAGTGAACTCGCGTTGAACTTTGCGAAGCGCTTCAGTTGGTTCTTGAGCCTGCGCAACAGCGGCGATCAAAAAAAGTCCAACGAAACAGAGCAGGACGTGCTTAAAAAGGGACGGCTTTAAGATGTCGGAAACCATGTGCTTTGAAACGAAATTGATTGGCGATCGCCCAGCCCCAAGTCTAGCTTTTTCCCTTTAAGTAAGCGGAAAGCAATTTGAGGCACTGGAATACTAACCGACAATCGTGGCCAAAAGCCGTCTCGGATACCGTGTTTTTCGGGATAAAACGGGCACACCCGGGTCAAAATGCGGAGAAAATCGATGTTTTTAACCGAAAATGGTCGTTTGCCCCGTGTTTTTGGAGCACACTATCTTGAATTATTGGACTCACCCTGTCTAATTCTCGCGTCCTCAAAAGGGACGGAATCACACTAAATCAACGGTATTTACGACTTTTTCAAGTCCCTACAAAATCTTCGGAGGATCACCTATGGCAAAGAAAGCCGCCGGCCCCAAGCCACCAACCAAGTCTGAGATCATGAACAACATGGCTGAGGCAACTGGGTTGAGCAAAAAAGAAATCGCAGCTGTATTCGATGCTCTCGCAGCACAAATCGAAGGCCAAATTGGAAAACGTGGTGGCAGTGGCCAGTTCACTATTCCTGGTCTTTGCAAAATCGTTTGCCAGCACAAGCCAGCTATGCCAAAGCGAGAAGTTCGCAATCCTGGTACTGGCGAAATGGTTTGGGCCAAGCCAAAGCCAGCTCGCAAGGTCGTCAAGATCCGTGCTCTTAAAGGCCTCAAGGACATGGTTATCTAAACCAATTGCAAGCGAATGCTTGCGTCCGAGAATGAACAAAGCCGTGAAGTGTTGCTTCGCGGCTTTTTTCGTGCGCGAAAACAAGGTGGCATATAGACTTCCAGCCAGTGTTTTACATTCAGACACAAGCTGGAAGCTCATGCCACCTTGTCGCTAGAAAAAATCATGGAATCAGAGACAATGGCCGCTTCCAATTCGATTCCACAGAGCTCCTATGCCGATCGGCCCCGACTTCGACGTAAAAGACCGCGTCAAACAAGCTACCAACATTGTTGATCTTGTCAGCAGCAGGATCAACCTGCGCCGTATGGGAGCAAACTACGTGGGACTCTGCCCGTGGCACCCTGACAAAAAGCCCAGCTTTACGGTGAATCCGGTTCGGCAGCGGTATAGCTGCTGGGTTTGTGATTTGCATGGTGACGTTTTTGACTTCACCATGAAAATGGACAGCGTCGACTTTCGCGGCGCCCTTGAGATTCTGGCACAAGCTGCCGGAATTGAACTCAAGCAACACGGCCCAAAAACGGAGGCCGGCAATCCAGACCATAAACCGACACTGCTTGAAGCCATGAAGTGGGTCGAAGAGCAGTATCACCAGTGTTTGCTCAACTCCAACGAAGCCATTCCGGTACGTGAGTACCTCCAGGAACGGGGAATTACGCGAGAGAGTATCGACACGTTCAAAATCGGCTTCGCCCCGCTGGCCTGGTCATGGCTGGTGGATCGGGCGCGCAACACAAAGCACAATCCAAAGATCCTTGAAGCCTGCGGCCTGGTTTCAATGAATTCACGTGGCACGTGGTACGAGCGTTTTCGCGGCCGAGTCCTGTTTCCGATTCGCGATACCCAGAATCGTCCGATCGCGCTTGGTGGACGAGTGGTTCCTGGAATCTACGGAACCGAAGACGAACCCAAAGGAAAGTATTACAACTCGACCGAAACGCGACTGTTTTCAAAAAGCGACAACCTCTACGGGCTCAACGTTGTCCGGGAAGCCGTTCAAAAATCCAGAAAGCTCACCATCGTCGAAGGCTACACCGATGTCGTCGCTGCACACCAAGCGGGTGTTGATAATGTCGTCGCGGCACTTGGTACGGCACTCAACGAGCGCCACATTCGCCTCATCAAGCGTTTCGCAGACACGATCACGCTTGTTCTCGACGGCGACGAGGCTGGACAACGTCGTACCAATCAGGTTCTCGACTTGTTCGTGACCAGTGATGTGGATATGCGAATCCTGACATTGCCCGAAGATACAGATCCTTTTGACTTTTGCATGAACGAGGGTGGCGAAGCATTCCAGACGCTTGTCGATGCAGCTCCCGACGCGATCACGCATCGCATCCGTACTGAAACCGCTGGCATCGACCTTTTGAATCAGACGCATGCCGCAACGCAAGCACTGAACAATATTCTCACGACGCTAGCGGGAATTCCGGCTTCCGAGATTGCTGCCTCTGCGGCGAAACAGCTGCGGCAACAGCAGTTGATCGGGCGACTTTCCCGTCAGTTTCAAATTGACGCCGACCACATTCAGCGACGACTGAGCGAGATCCGAAACAGCTTGCGTCCGCGGAAGTATGAAAGCCATGACAGCACTTCGGAAGCACACGAAGCGGCTCCCAAAGCACCAAATTTTTCCGCCTTCGACGGGAAAGAACGTGAGCTTTTACAGCTTTTGATCCTGGTGCCATCGTTTCTCGATACTGCTGTCGAAAAAGTTTCTCCTGACCAATTTGTTGAAGGTCCGCTCAAAGCCATCTACCGTATCATGGATGACTTTTACCACGACGGCCGTGATGTGGGGCATGATTCGTTGATGTTGGAGGTGCAGGATCCGATTCTGCGAAACATCATCGCAAGGCTCTATGACGAAGCTGCCAGCAAGAAAGAAACGACCTCTGAAGATGTCACAAGTTTTGGTCTTGATGTGAAACAGCAATTTGATTCTGTTTTAGCTGCATTCGAAAACGTGGTCATTGATAACGACCAGCAAGCGAAGGTTTCCCAACTACAACAAAAGACTCTCGATACTGAGGAGGAACTTGCGGCTCTGGAAGAGTTGCTCAAACAAACCAAACAACGACATGGTCTTTAGCTTACTCATGGAAGGGTTGCAGCCACGTCGATTGATGAACGAAATCTGAAAGTAAACATCGCTCGTAATTACACGATCGAACTTTGATTCCGCTGCCCGTGCATTGGATTCAAAGCGAGTTACCGCTTCAGGATCTGACATCATAAACCCGCTCTTTGCGTCAACGCATTACGATGCGAGTGGGCCCGCGAGATGGAATTCGCAAAAGGATTTATCATGCAATTCGTAGAAGATGAACTACAGACCCTGATCGACAAAGGCAAGAAACAGGGATACCTGACCTACGCCGAAGTTGGAAATTACCTCCCCGACGAAACAACCAGTTCAGAAAAGCTCGACAGCCTGATCGCAGCTCTGGAAAAATCAGGAATCGAACTCGTTGAGTCCGCTCCTGACAGCGACGAGCCAACTCCTGGTGACCTGCTTCGCGCTGAAGCAGAAGCCGATGCCGCCGAAGCTCTCAAGTATTCCGGCAAACTTCCACGACCAAGCGACGATCCGATTCGAATGTACCTGAGCCAGATGGCGGTCATTCCATTGCTCAGCCGTGACGAAGAAGTTGCTCTCGCGAAACGGATTGAAATCACGCGGACACGTTATCGCCGCAGTGTTCTCGGTTGCCACTATGCTCTTTCGGCAACACTGGAAACGCTCAAACGCGTCTTCGCTGGTGAGCTTCCTTTCGATCGCACGATCAAGGTTTCTCTGACAGAGAACCTGACCAAGGAACAAATCCAGCAGCGGATGCCGCATAACTTTCGCACGATGAACAATCTCGTTCGCGAAAATGAAAAAGACTTCAACACGATCATCAACAAACATCAGTCCAGTGATGAACGTGCAGCCGCACGAAAACGGTTCCTCAGTCGACGCAACAAGCTGGTAATCCTCGTTGAAGAACTTAGCCTTCGATCACGTCGGATCAGTCCGCTGATTCGCGAGATGCGAAAATTTTCTGATCGCATCAACTGGCTGCAAACTCAACTGAAAAACGAAGAAGTCTCGGCAGTCGAGAGACGTCGTTTCCGCAGTGAGTACATTCGCCTGATTCGCTTGTGCCATGAGAGCCCAACGAGCCTGGAAAATCGCGTCACCGCATGCGAGAAACACTTCGAGGAATTTGAAAATGCCAAACGCCATCTTTCAAGTTGCAATTTGCGTTTGGTCGTTTCGATTGCCAAAAAGTATCGCAACCGTGGCATGAGCTTTCTGGATTTGATTCAGGAAGGAAACACGGGCTTGATGCGAGCGGTCGACAAGTACGAATATCGTCGTGGATTCAAGTTTTCGACTTACGCGACATGGTGGATTCGCCAGGCAATCACGCGAGCCATTGCTGATCAGGCGCGTACGATCCGGATTCCGGTTCACATGATCGACGTGCTGTCGAAACTGCGAAACATTCAAAAGATGCTGCTGCAGGAAACGAAGCGACAACCGACCATGGCCGAGATCGCGAAGGTTGCTCAAATCGACGTCGAAGAAGTGACTCGCGTCATGGACATTGGTCGTCATCCGGTCAGTCTCGATCGCCCGGTTGGCGAAGGCGACGATTGTAGCTTCGGTGAATTCATTGAGGATTCTGCAACCGACAATCCTGCTCGCTGTGCTTCCAACGTTATCCTTCGCGACCGCATCGATGGTCTGTTGAAGACGCTCACTTATCGTGAACGTGAAATCATTCGATTGCGTTACGGCTTGGGCGACGGCTACACTTATACGCTCGAAGAAGTTGGCCGAATTTTCAAAGTGACTCGCGAGCGTGTTCGTCAGATCGAAGCCAAGGCAGTTCGCAAGCTTCAGAACCCGGTACGCAGCAAGAAGCTGGAAGGGTTTGTGGATCTTGAGATCCTTCAGGAAATGGCAAAGCGAGTTCAGCAGGCGGCACCCAAACGACCGGAAACTCAACCGACTCCGGTTTCGGAACCGACTCCAATTTCGCAACCGGTAGATTCCGTGTTGCCAGAACAGGATCAGCCGACTCAACCACTGTCACTATTCGATGACGGCTGGGAGGAAGCTCCTGCTGAGCCAACAATGCCGTTGCTGGCGGATGAGTTTTCCAATGAAAGCCTCTCACGCGTGGCCTGACGTCAAACGACGTTACATCTACTGCGGCGGAACGCCACAGTGACAACCCAAAAGCCAAGCCGTCAGAGATGACGGCTTTTTTTGTGGCGTGGATGTCGACCAGAATCAACATTTGAAAATTTCCAAATTGTTTTCAGTGAATGTGGCGTCGTTGGATACGTTTCCATGACAAGTTTGAGCATGGACTGTTCGCCCACCCAAACCAAAGTCGGCTTTGTCGCCAAAAGTATCTGTTGGCTTGTTGTCTGCGTGTTCGTCGCCCAATTAACCAGTGGAGTCTTAAAAACGGGCTTTCAGTCAGTAACGACGGCTCTTTCTGATTCAACTCCGGTTACGAATCACGTGGGGCTCGGTTCTCCTGGTGGACCAGTCTGGGGGCTGCTGGTGATTGCAATTGCGACGAGTTTGGCCGTTGGGGGCGTCGTGTTTTTAGCTCGTGTCATTCGCTCCAACGAAGCAATTCAACAGTGCTCACGAAATGGAACAGTCATTCTTGAACCGGACTTCAAACTCCCGCTCACTCGATATCTCTTCAGTAACATCACGGTCGATCTTTCCAGAACCGACTTCAAACAATATTCAGAATCAGATTTTCCAGTCAATCGAATTCGTGGCCTGATCGAATTGAGAATCAGAGACGCGGTTCCTCCAGAGGGCCTTTTGTTGGCTTTGCGGAAACGTCGATCGTTGAAGCGGGTTAATTTTTCTGACTCAGAGCTGACGCCTCAGGTCGTCGAAGAACTCCTCAATCTGGAAAACGTGGAGCTGATACTGGACCGTTGTGTGGAGCATCCTGAAGAGTGACGGATTGCTATATCGAATCCAGCACGGATTGCCATTGCGATGGCTCAAACAACGTCGCGTTTGAATCAAGGTCCTCCAGTTCAGCGATAAGCGCTTCCAGGAGTTGTTCGACCTCTACAAGTTCACTGGATTTAAAATCCGGTATCAGCACACGACGAGACAGGACGAATTCCAGATATTGGTCAGCTTCATCAAGTTCAACATTGTGAACTTTTGCCAAAGCCAAACTCAGATTGCCCAACACTTTGCTGAAGTCCGACGCTGCTTCCAAACCGGAAACAGACGTAAGTAGCTCTGTTGCAACCGTCTCTGCTTCGTTGTCCTGACCGTTGGCTAACATCAAACGCACGATCTTTGCGCGATACGTGTGACCAGTGGGAGACTCCGGTTTGCTCTCGAAGGCCAATTGCAGTTCCTGCAAAGCGCTGATCGCTTTCGGCAAATCGCCTTTCAGTTCATACTGGGAGTACAACGAATCGAGAGCTCTCAGGGTGCGGTTGTCCGAATAGCCTATTGAATCGATCAACGGCTGACGAATGGATTCGAGCAAGGCGATTCCTTCTTCCGTTTCGCCGCTGCCGATTATTGACCTCGCGGCCCCAACTCCGACTGAAAGAGTAATCACATGATTTTCTCCCATTTTCTCTGTGCACAACTGCAACACTTCTCTGTATAGCGGAGTGGATGCCTCAAAGTTTTTCATATGAAACCAAGACATCGCAAGGTTATTCATGCAACGAATGGTAATCGGGTGCTCGTCGCCATGAATCGCTCTGGACTGTTCAAGCAGAAATTCCTGTTGATCCGCAGCTTTGCCACGTTGACCATTCCTTGAATAGTGAACCGCAAGATTGTTTGCTGTTTCGAGGCAAGAAGGATGGTTCTCACCAAGCGTTTCTTTTTGCTCTAACAAGACGTCTTCAAATAGCGCTGTTGATTCATCAATTCGCCCCAGCTGCCCAAGGCATGAAGCCAATTTGTTTTTGGTCACCAAGATGTCAGGGGCAGATATTTCCAAATCTTCGTTGTTGAGGTTTTCTTCAAGGTAGGGCACTGCTTCTTCAAATTTGCGGTCGTACATCAACGCGGTGGCAATGTTTCTTTGCGTGGCTCCATAAGATTTGCTGTTTGTGCCTTCGAGCTCTGCGGAGAGCAACAGGTTTTCTTGATAAGCTTCCATTGCTTTATCTAGCTCTCGTGTCTCAACCCACGCGTGGGCCAAGCGATCCCGGATTTCCAGTTCCCTGAATTGGTCGTCAGGAAGATTTGCGGCGTGAAACGATTCCGCTTCCAGCAGAATCTCGATTGAATCTTTGTATTCTCCCAGTTGCCGGTAACAGTCGCCGATCGCCATCATTAGCGCTACGTGCAGATCAGGATCGTCATCAAACGAGTCGCTCAGTTGTTGTTGGGCATCCTCGAGGATATCGATAACTTTAACATCACGTCCCTTAATTTTTGGGTCCGGGGACCGAAAGACGCCTGTCATGAAAACAGCAACCTGTTCGGCACTTTTCCTCGCTTTACGTTCCTTTTCAGCCGCCTCGGTAGCAACGATCAAGTTCTTTTCAGCTCGGTTAAACTCAAAGTTGGCTTTCTGTAGGTTGGCCTCGGAATTTCGCCAACTCCAAGTCGTCGCTGCAAGGCCGACGGTTAAGCTCAATAGGGCCGCAGCGATGGCCATTGTCAAACCTCGATTGCGTTGGCACAGTTTGAAAAACTTTTCGACAGGGCTGGCAATGCGAGCACGAACGGGCTTGCCGGCTGTCCAAGCTTCAAGGTCGGCCGCAAGGTCGTAGGCGGAGGCATAGCGCATCGCCGGTTCTTTCTCCAGACATTTTTGACAGATGGCCTCGAGGTCTCGCGGTACTGAATTTCTAAAAATCGACATTGGCGGAAGCGGATCTTCGGCAATGGCCATCATCGTGTGAAGCGTTGAGTCACGTCGAAATGGAAGCTTGCCAGCAATCAATTCATAGAGCATCGTCCCAAGCGTATAGATGTCGGAAGCATCACCCACATCCGGCCGCCCTTCCGCCTGCTCCGGTGACATATAGCTGGGCGTGCCCATGATCGCACCCTCAACCGTTAGCTCCTGATTTTCGCTGGCTGACTTAGCCAATCCAAAATCCGTGATTCTCAATCGTCCAAGAATTTCAACGGGTCCCGTCTGCTGGGTAACTCCTGTTTTCAACGGAGCATCGCCAGTTGTGGTCAATTTCGCTGCGGGATGAGTCCGACTGTCACCCGGATAGATGGTATCTGCATCCGGCTCCGGAATTGCCGCGCCCCGTTTGGTTGAAAGTTCAATCGTTTGTGTCTCGTTCCCGGGATCCACCGGAACTCTGGGGGAGTCTGCCTGATTGCCGTCAACAAGCACATTGGCTGGCTTCAGATCACGATGCACAATGCCACGCTGGTGAGCGTGTCCGACGGCTTCAGCCAATTCACTGATGATTTTTGCGGCGGTCCCAAATTCAATCTGGCCAGACTGCCGATTAATCCATGACCCCAGGGTCTGTCCCGGGCAGTACGCAGAAGCGATATAGTTTTGCCCGTCCTCCTCGCCAGATTCAAATACGGGCACAATGGAAGGATGGCTAAGCATCGCTGCGGCTCGCGCTTCCCGTTCAAAACGCGTTTTTGCGTCGGCTGACTCGAGCATCGCAGGCTTGGGAATCTTGAGCGCAACGTGGCGATTCAACTTCGGGTCGAGAGCAAGATAGACGCTCGCGAATCCCCCTTCGCCAAGCAGTCGCTCAATTTTAAAACGTCCAAACTGGCTCGTCATTGACCGATGGAGCGAATCTTTTGTTTGCGTCATTGTTACTTCGCAATATGTACATGGATCCCATGTCTAAAGAGTTCTAACAAGCTACAAATCGGTCACCAAAAATCGGAATTCTTTCGTTTGTACAGAGATTCCGCGATTTGTCGCTTATTCAAACTCCTGTCGAACGCTTACCTGCTGTTTTATTGTGGCAACGGCTACGGTAAAACATGAAAGCTATGCCCAAGACGACTCCATTCCATGAACGGCTTGATCCACTGAACCAAACACGGATCTGGAAAAACTGGTCGGGGTATTTGGTTGCTGAGAAGTATCAATACTCGATTTCTACTGAGTACTACGCGATTCGAAATTCAGTCTCTCTGCTGGATACATCGCCATTGTTCAAGTACAGGTTCTCTGGCAACGATGCGGTTAAGTTATTGCAACGTACGATGGTGCGTGACATTGGAAAATGTAAAGTCGGCCAGGCGCAGTATACGGCGTGGTGCGACGAGAAAGGATTCGTCGTACAGGATGGAGTCATTCTTCGCATCAACGAAAGTGAGTTTTGGTTAACGGCTGCCGAACCGTCACTGCGATACTTTCGTCAGATCGCGCGTTCGATGAGCTTGAACAGCGTCGAGATCCAGGACATCTCGGTTGAGTATGGGATTCTTGCTCTCCAGGGCCCGCACGCGCACGACGTCATTTCGCAGCTGACAGATTCAGCGACGTCACTCAAATATTTTCAATTGACTGAAACGAAGATCAACGGAAAACCAGTGTTGATTTCGCGAACTGGATACACGGGTGACCTGGGCTATGAACTGTGGATTCGAGCAACCGATGCGCTGGCGATCTGGGACACGTTGATTCAGGCCGGAGCGGGATACAACATCACGCCCATCGGTACGACTGCCCTGAAGATGGCTCGCGTCGAGGCCGGGCTGCTGTTGATGGATGTCGACTTTCATTCGTCGCGATACGCCTGGGTCGATGCTCAACGCGAAACACCGATTGAACTTGGTTGGAAATGGATGTTGCGCGGCATTGAGAAAGACACCCGCAACTTCATTGGCCGCAACGCCATCGGAAAGGAATTGAAAGAGACAACGAGTCGCTGGAAGACCGTTGGCATCGCACTGGACTGGCATGACTATGAACGAGTCCACCTTGATGCGGGAATCTCGCCGCCGAAGTACGAACATTATCGCGAAGACACGATGAGCCTCTATCGACGGGGTACGATTGAGTGGGACTACGCTGGCTATGCATCGAGCTTTCTGTTTTCGTCGCTGCTGAAAAAGCCAATCGCGATTGCGAAACTTCCGCTGGATCTCGCGGTCGCTGGCGCGGAAGTTGATATCGAGGTGCCGGTGATTCGAAAGCCAGTCAACGTATTGGCCCGCGTCACGAATTTGCCATTCTTCAATCCGGATCGAAAAACGATGCCACTGTCAGGAGGAGACGCCTGATGTCAAATCACTACGATGCGATCGTCATTGGCGGTGGTCACAATGGATTGGTGAACGCATGCTATCTGGCCAAGGCAGGACTGAACACACTGTTGCTTGAGCGCAGGCATCTTGTCGGAGGAGCGACGATCACCGAAGAGTTGCTGAAAGGTTTTCAGTTCACAACCTTCTCCTATGCCGTCAGCCTATTGCGACCCGACATCGTTGAAGATCTTGATCTCGCGAAGCATGGCTTGATGATCCTGCCGATGCCGAACACCTTTCAGCCTGGCTACAACGGCGAATACCTTTTGCTTGGCGCCGACAAAGATACGAATTATCACGAGATCGCTCGTCACTCCATCGAAGACGCCGAAGGGTATCGCGAGCTTGGCCATTTGATCGATCGAGTTTGCTTTGCGATTAAACCGTGGATGGATCGAATCCCTCCCAACCGAGTCAGCAGAAACCCTCAAGACATTGCTCAGGTTGCCGAACTCAAAGCGAGCATGAATGGGCTGGATGAAGATGTACGAACGATGCTGGACAAGTTTTGCAATTGCAGCGCCGTCGACATTCTTGATCAGTATCTCGAAAGCAACATCGTCAAGGCCATGATCGCGTCCAGCGGAATCATCGGCAGCCACATCAGTCCACGTGATCCGAAATCGGGACTCGTTTGGCTGTTTCACAAGCTGGGCGAATACGATGGCGTTTCCGGCGACTGGGGATTCCACAAGAACGGCAACGGAGGGCTGACGCAAGTGTTGGCTCGCGCATTCGAATCCTTCGGCGGGACAATCCGCCTGGAATCGGCTGTCGAGAAAGTAACTTACAACGATGAAGTCGCCACAGGTGTAAAGCTTGTCGATGGCACGGAGTTCACCGCTGAAACGGTTGTCAGTGCACTCGATCCGAAGCGAACGTTTACTGAATTGGTTGATCCGATTGACATGCCTTCGGATCTACTCAACGCGATTTCCAGTTACAAGTTTCAGGGCTCCGCTTCGAAAGTGAATTTTGCACTCAGCGACGTTCCGACTTTCCCCGGACTCGAAGGACGATCGGACATCTTTCAGGGCTTCACCAATCTGGGCCCTTCACTTGAATACCTGGATGCGGCGTGGCAAGACTGCCAGGCCGGTCGATTCAGCCGCAGGCCGTTCATCGATTGCTGTCTTCAATCGACGGTCGATCCGGACATGAGCCCTCCCGGCAAGCATGTCCTGTCCTGCTTCGTAATGTACACGCCGTATGAACTTGCGGTCAGCGATTGGGACGCACAACGTGACAATCTTGGTGACACCGTTGAAGAGACACTCGAAGAGTTCTTTCCAGGCTTTCGCAAGTTGGTGCTGCACCGCGAAGTCGTCACGCCCCTGGACATTGAGCGAGTCGTCGGATTGACCGAAGGCAACATTTTCGCAGGCGAACTGTTTGGTTCTCAGCTGTTTATGAACCGTCCTGCTCCGGGCTGGAACCAGTATCGCACTCCCATTCGCGGATACTACCAATGCGGATCGGGAACGCATCCCGGAGGCTGCGTCACCGGCGGACCGGGCAAGCTGGCTGCACAGCAGATACTAAAACAAAGCCGAAATCGAAACGAGTGATTTCCGCTGGCCTTGGCTCCGTTCAACGAGCATCAAAGGTGGCATAGGCTTCCAGCCTGTGAACCCACTGCA
>CAYUNP010000125.1:0-15402 GCA_964446085.1 uncultured Pirellulaceae bacterium | reverse complement strand
GTCGGTCATAGTTAAACGCACCATCGATGGTCAAACGCGCGGTCGTTGGTTAAATAGCGGCAGCTACAAGCGGCTCAAGTTATTTGGCGACAATCTGGTTACCGTTCACCCGCTAGGTTCCTGCAATATGTCCGACGGGGATGGAGGCGGAACCGTTAACCACCTTGGCCAAGTCTTCAATGGAGCCGACGGAAGCATTCATCCCAATCTCTACGTCGCTAAAGGATCGATCATTCCGACGGCGTTGGGCGTGAATCCCTATATCACAATCAGCGCATTAGCTGACCGTATCTCCACGCACATTGTCGCAAACCCGATGCACGCCGACCTGTTCGCACCTTCGCCTTCAGTGGCATAGCAGGGCAAAACTGGCGACAGTCGGGCTCTCGCAGCCATGCACAATTGCTCAGCCTTTTGACACTGTTAGATTCGCATTACTGTGAATCACCGTCAAGACACCGGAGAAAAGAGCCAAAAAACCTTGACACTGTCATATAACAGTGTACCATTAGTGCATGGCGAAGAAATTCAAAATCCGACGGTTGAGGCGGCTGGTGGCCGCAGCGCTCAGCACGGTCGAGTACCAACGGTCGGACTCAGCGCGCATTCGGGCCATTCCCGACGTACGTACGATCCGCTACTACACAACGTTGGGTCTGATTGACGGTCCAGCTGAAATGAAGGGGCGTACGGCCTACTACTCGATTCGGCACGTCGCTCAGGTCGTTGCCATCAAGCGTCTGCAAGGCCAAGGCTTGGCATTAGCGGAAATACAGACGCGTCTGTTAGGACTGCCGCCAAAGCAGCTGAAGAAGATTGCCGCCCTTCCTAAAAACATCGACGATCTTGCAGACGCGTTGCCGGATGAGTCTGAGACACCTTCGTCTGAAATAAAAGAGCAGGCGAAAAAGGAACAAGCATTTTGGAAACGCGCTCCCACTTCTTCCTCCGCGCGATCACGCAAGCCACGCGCGACCTCTAACGTCGCGCGTCCAGTCGCCGTCGTGAGAATCCCGATTGCCCCGGGAACGACGATCGAAGTCACACAGCCTCCTGACACTTCCAATATTGATGTTTTAAGTATTCAGTCCGCAGCGGCTGACTTAATTGAAGAGCTACGTCGACAGGGACTACTTCCTTCCCCTCTTGTTTAATTTGGACCCAAGGAGTCTCACAATGATTAAAACTATATTGCCACGAATAGACGAACTGGGTGCCACTGATACTTCCGAGGCATTCGTTGGGCGACTGGAATCGGCCCATGGCACCTTGCCCATGTGTCAGCTTGGCTATCGCGTAGCGATTCGTTCGTTAGCAGTTCAGACTGAGATCACGCAGACTTTTTACAATCCATACAATGTTCCCATGGAAGCGCGATATGTGTTTCCCTTAAGCGGGACTGCGGCAGTTGTCGATTGCCAGATGATCATCGGAGACCGGGTAATCCACGCAGATTTGGAGGAACGCGGCCAAGCGCGCAAACGGTACCGACAAGCGATCAGGCGTGGCCAGCAAGCGGCATTGCTGGAAGAAAATCGAAGTGAGACTTTCGCGCTGACCGTTGGCAACATCCCCGCCGGTCACTTTGTTCAGGTGAAGCTCGTAACGGTCGCACAATTGCCGGTTGTCAATTCACAGTGGACTCTACGCCTACCGATGGTGATTCCACCACGATACACATCAGGTGCTGCTCTTCCCCAAATGCCCACACAGTTCACAGGACGTCGATCAGCGAATTCCAATATAGGTGTGGTTTCGCCTACAGATGAGGTTCCTGATGCGGAGCAAGTGTCACCACCAGTCCTATTAAAAGGCTGTCGTAACCCAGTTGAGCTATCGGTCGAAGTCGATATTGAATTGCAAAAGTTGACTCCACCATCTGCTTGGATCGATCATCTGGAATCAAGTCTTCATGCGGTGATCGTTGAATCTGTTGATAACGAGCATTGTCGATTGAAGATTCAGCCGGGAGAACGAGTCAATCGTGACTTTATCTTACGCGGCAAAGTCGCTCAGGATCAGGTTTGTGTTTCTGGCCGGTTGCAACAGCCAACAAAGAGTCGGCCAGGTACATTTGCGATAGATTTGATCCCACCTCAGTTGTCTTCAGAGCAAGAAGCGCGGCCACGGACAGTGATTTTCTTGATGGACCACAGCGGCAGCATGTCTGGATGGAAGATGCCGGCAGCCCAACGCGGTGTCTGCCGTCTGATCGATTCGTTGAACAACCGCGACCGTTTTAGCGTGATTGCTTTTGACACTCAACTTTCAGTGTTCAATTCTCTCCAATCCAACGCCAAATCTGCAAATCTATTTTCAGCAGATGACCAGATGCGTTTCAAAGCCGCGAAGTGGGTCAGTCAAATTGGCGCCCGAGGTGGAACGGACATCGCAAAAGCCTTGGACGCGGCGCTAGATCTGATAGAAGACAATCCGGCAGAGTCCCGCGCGTCGATCGTATTGGTGACCGATGGCCAGATTACTGGCGAGGATCACGTATTGTCGCGTTTGAATACGATCGATGTCGTATCACGACCACGTATTTACACACTGGGAATCGACCGCGCTGTCAACGCAAGCGTCCTCCGCAGACTCTCAGATGCGACTGGTGGAACGTTCGAGCTGGTCGAATCTGAACGGCAACTAGATCAAGCGATCGCCGTCAGCGCCAGCGAAATAGGGACTCCCGTCATCAGCGCGATTACTGTTCGCCAAGAGGGTTCTAAGCGTGATCAACAGGACGAGGATCTGAATTTGCAAATCGCTGCCAGGTCTACCGATTTGTACGCTCAGCGTTCGGTGTCAATTTTTGGCAGAACGGGTCATGAAACAATTAACTTGGAGGTGACGGGTGTCGACAGTGCAGGGGCACCGTGGCAGAAAAAGATCAGCTTAAGCGCGTCAGCGCCCTGCTCTCATTTCTCAGACAGAGGCGATTTGATCAGTTTGTGGGGGCGACAGCGCGTGCGAATGCTGGAAGACCAGTACACAATCGATCAGTCACACGATGAAGTAACCAATGAAGCACGGCGACAACAGATTATCGATACCTCACTAGAGTCGCGTGTGCTCAGCCGGTTCACTGCCTACGTGGCGGTCGACGATATTCAGTTCGCCAGAAGTAGTGGAAAGCTACATCAAGTCGAGCAGCCTAACGAGATTCCCGAAGGATGGAATTTTCCAAATTTCCAACCGATTCCTGGAGAGCATTTGCTGGACCTCCCAGTGGATGAATCCTATACCTCAGACAACGAAACTCCTCAAACGGGTCTCTTTAATCTATCACCTGAAAACGAAGCAAAGGTGAGCGAGTGGCTACTGAAGAAAGGGCACGTTACCCAAGAGCAGTTGGAAGACGCACAGCGTGTTGCAGATTCCAAGGCAAATCAAAATCGTCTTGAGGTGGCACATTCGATGGGGTACACCACGGTAAGCCAGTTGCTTCCCGCAGTTGCAGCCGTGGCTAACGTTCCTTTCATCGAGACCATCGACTTTACGGACACCGCAGTGATTGAACTGATGCCCGAATCTATCGCTCGAGAAAACATGGTTTTGCCGGTTGGTATGGATGGTGAAACGCTTGTTATCGCCACAGCAAACCCTTGGGATGTCGAAACCCGCGACAACCTCAGGTTTATCCTCAATCGCAACGTCTCGTTGGTGGTTGCCGACCGTCAGACGATTATTAACGGAATCAATTTCGGTTACGGGCAAATTGAGGGAGAGTCGGCTGATTCGATGTTGATGGAGTTTCATGAAACTGGAGACGCATACTTTGGCTACGTTGACCAAGGCGAAAGTGCTGACAGTATGTTGCAGGAGTTTACTGATACCATGATTGATTTCACCGAAACCGTTGACGATGAGGATGAGGAAGATTTCGCTCCTGCCGTCGTGCGGCTTGTCGACACGATGTTTGCAGAAATGGTCCAGCTGAAAGCGAGCAAAATAGAATTGAAGAAGTTTGAGGACCAAGTTGAAGTGCGCTATTTGATCGACGGCGAGTCTAGAGTACGCGACCAACTGCCGCTTCGGCAGTGGATGGCTATTGTGCAAGAAATCAAATTGCGAGCGCAAGTAACGTTGGGAGAGATTGATCTTCAGTTGGACACGCCGTACCGATTCGTCGAAGTTGCAGGCACGGTATCCCTCACTTTAGAGGTAACATTCGCAGATGAGCGCGTCGTTATGACGATTATGAAAAAGAGGGAGAGGGAGCCAATCTCGTAGGCCCAGGGCAGCTAATTGGTCAAACGTTCAAAAGCGGACAATCTCGTTTACCGATTGACGCGTGTCGAAGATAGCCACGCTTGTGCCGTCTCACTTTGACCCGGCAACTTTTTTCCGAACCTTGAGCGTCACTTCGGCGGTCGTTGGTTAAATGCGCGGGCGAGGTTCGAACGTCGGTCGTTAAATCGCATAGTACATTCGACGGTTACTACAGACGTTTCCAGTCATCGTCTTCGAGATTGAACCAATCAAGCTGCACTTTTCCGTTATCTCGGCCATCGACGCTACTTACCAACACGACACCCACATCGGGATGATTACGGCACCACGATTCCACTTTTTCGATCGGCATCACAAAGAAAGCCGTCGCCAGGGCATCGGAGCGCTCGGCCGACTCCGAAATCACCGTCGTGGAAAGAAAGTGATCGGTTGGCCAACCTGTTTTCGGATGAATGATGTGACCGTAGCGTTTGCCTTTGTGAAAGAAACCCTGCCGAGCCGTTCCCGATGTGCCCAACGCCGAATCAGAAAGATAAAATTCTGCCAAACGACGATCAGGAAGAACCGGATGACTTAACCCAACTGGCCATCCCTTTGCTAAATCCGAATCAATCTGCTTTTGGCTTCCCGCCGCAATGACACTGCTCTGGCCGCCGTGAAGAATAAAATCACTCACACCATGCTCGCGTATCAGAGATGCGACACGATCGATCGCGTAGCCCTTGCCAATGCCGCCAAGGTTCACTTTCAGATTTTCAATCGCAAACTGAACTGATTGCGAATCAGAATCTAGCACCAGGTGCTGCATGCCGATCGACTCAAGCGTTGTCGCCAAAGTTTGCTCATTGGGAACGCTTCCCTGTCGCTGCTCGAATCCCCAAACTGAGCTGAGCTGCCCCGACGTGATATCAAACGCACCGTCAGTCGAATCGTGTAACTTACTGGCTCGCTGTAACAACTCAAACAAACCGGCCTCAACGACGATCGGACTGGCAAAAGCACTCTGATTCAGATTGGAAACTTCGCTCTCTTCATCGTAGATCGTCAGCTGCGATTCAAGCTGATCGATGCGTTCCATGGCCCGCGCCGCGGCAAGCCCCGATTCGCGATACTGCTGCATGTTGAACATCAGTTCCCAGTTACAGGCCATCGCCCTCTTTTCATAGGTTTCCAGATAGGCAGCCTGTTTTGTTTCAGCGACGTCGATGTTCAGATCGGGCACGTCGAATTCAAAATTCTCGATTGCCTGACGCGCAGCCTGAACCAGAGATCGACCTTTGAGAAATTCGCGGCGGTTGGAGCGTGGATTCATTCGTCCAGTGTACTCACTCGGATCGATTTCACCGAACTGGATTGTTCTGCAAAGCAAGCATCGACAAATCCGGGCTCGTCCAGCTCACCCATTCTTGACTTGATCAGCACCAATTCATCCGCGTCAATTTCTGCTGCCAACTTTGCCGCAATCGAATCGCTGGTGAAATCCCACGACGCCGGCACCTCCGGACAACCAAGAATCCAGGGAACCGGATCGAAAACCACCGTCGGTTCCTTCAATTCGTTCAGTCGCTGGATTTCATCGCACAAATCCCCTTCAATTAAACAGGTTCCAAGCACAAAGGCGTTGATGCTCATCGAAAGGCAGGCCATTTCATGGGCTTGCACATCATTGAGCAAAAGATCCATTTCCCTGACTGAATCTGCCAGCTTGCCACCGCCCACCACGATAATGTTTTGCATGTCCGAATTCGAATCAAGCCAGAACCTGAATTTTGCCCCAACATCTTCCTGAGGAAATAAACTACCACCGAATTTCACGACCCTGCGTTTCATCGTTTTTCAGCCTCACTCGCGAGGACAGCAACCGCAAGTGCAGGTGCGACATCGTTGACGGATTCGCCAACCATAGAGGCCAGTGGTTTTATGTGGGCATGAGGAAATAGCTTCGTGAACAAAGTTCGCACAAAGTCGACTCCGCTTCCGGCGACAATGATCGCTTGCGGGTCGTAATTTCGATACTCGATGGCCTCGGTGATGATGGTCTCCACTCGCTCCAATATTTTATAACTCATCAATTTTACCTGCCTGATGCCGACGTCGTCGAAGTCTTCGCAGATCATTCTGCAAATCCGCTTCGCCGAATTTTCAATCGTCTTTGATCGTCCGTCGGCAGTATCGTTGTCGCCAGAATTCTCCTCATCATAACCAGCAACGAGCATCGCATCGCCAATCGTCGCAAAGAACTCGCGAGCAATCGGAATACGATTTCCGTCCAGCACCATTTCACTGACCACGCTGCACACAGGAGTTCGGCCGACGCCAACGTAAACGAGTTCTCCAGATCGCAAGCGTTGCGAATCCGTTTTGCCGCGTGTCTTTACGATGCCATTTTCTACCGGGACAATGTCGGTCGTAGTTGATCCCATATCAACAACCAACCCGGTTGGGGCATCCAAAAACCGACTGGCATACGCAGCCAACATCGCCCAGTTCGACGCCGCGGTTTTAAGCCATTGCTCTTTGGCATCGCCTGCGTTTCTGAACACGACGTCCGTGCCTGCGAAGATTGGAGCAGCGAGCTCAAGCCTGGCACACACATCAACCAGATGATCAACAATTCGCTCGACGCCGTCTTTTCGTGATTCAAAGCAGTCAGCCAATTCTGCCGTCATCGTCGCCGCAACCTTAAGCGGAGTTTCCGCTGGGCAATCCTTGATGATTGCGGTAAGTGTTGTTTCGAGTTCGTCGTACTCAATCCAGAATCGAAACGGAATCGATTGAACGTAGCCATCGGTAGACGCGGCTTTGATGTTCGCTCCTCCGATGTCCAATCCAAGCCACGTCATGCTTCTACGATTTCCTTGAATGCTGATTCAATGGTGGGATATTGAAACTGGTAGCCACCTTCAACGGCGGCTTTCGGGATAACGCGTTGGGAACTGAAGAGACTCTCTGCGAACTCGCCTAACACAAGCTTCAGAGCAAACCTCGGCGCCGGAAGGAACGCGAAACGCCCAACAGCACTGGCCATCGCCGACGTCATTTCGCTATTGCGAACCGGATTGGGACTGCTGCCGTTGACCGGACCGCTAATGGATTCGTTTTCGATCGCCCACAGAATCATACCGACCAAATCGTCAACGTGAATCCAGGGGACCCACTGTTTTCCGTTGCCAAGTTTCCCGCCAAGTCCCAACTTGAATACCGGCAGCATCTTTTCCGCCGCACCACCGCCACGACCAAGCACAATTCCGATCCGCAGCAAGACAACACGCACGCCATGTTCGGCCAGTCGCAAGTTTTCGTTTTCCCAGTCGGAGCACAACTGACCAAGGAATCCATCATCCGCTGGATGACTTTCGTCCACTTCGCTCTCACCTGGGTCACCGTAAATTCCGACGGCCGATGCCGCGACGATGACTTTTGGTCGTCGTTCCAATTTGAGAATCTCATCGACCAGCGTACTCGTAGCGTCGACGCGACTGGTACGAAGACGATCTTTTTTTGCCTGAGTCCAGCGTCCTTCGGCGATTGATTCACCCATCAGGTTCACGACCGCATCGATACTGGTCGCCGGAGCGATCGAAAGTTCGTCTGACCATTGAAGAAATTCATCTCCGTGCTTGCCGACTTTCTTTTTCGCCCGGGCGACATTCCGTGTCGTGAGAATCGTTCGTTCAAGTTTGGGGAGCAGATAGCTCCCCACGAAACCAGTTCCGCCGGTCACAAGCGTTGTATGTTGATGCATTGCAAGGAGACCGTGAGAAGCTGAGCTGATTAACCGAACGCCATCAGTCTACAAAGAAAAGGCGGTGCGTCACAGCAAAGGCTTCGCCGTTGGGGCCGCGGCCGTTGACCGATACGCGGTACGTTCCCGGCGGTAGCGAAACATTGTAGCTCCATTGGTCGCCGTCCTGCTGCGCTGGCAAAAAGGAAGATCCGTTTGAAAACGAGATTCCATTCCAGAATTTGTTCGAGTCAACATCCCGAATCCGAAGTTCCAACTGGCTCAATTCCGGTTCCACTCCCGAGATCGCAGTACCACTCAGCTGTGCCGTACCCTCGAATCGCTCCGCGAAGACGGGACTGACCAGTGTCACATCGGAAACTACTTCTCCGAGACGAAAGACAACTGTGTCAGGCGCCTGAAAGTTTGAAGACCAATCCAGTCCCCAAACCCAGGCCTTCATCAGTCCGGCGGGCCGCTGGTCGCCAAAGTCGAGCGGCAGATCCCAGGCGACCAATTGAGCATTGGTGTGCTTCATGTTTGCAGTCACCTGCGTAAACGATGAAACCCAGTTTTCTCCGTCCCAGAAGTCGCCCGTGGTCAAGTCACGGACTGCCAACCTGATCGATCGGGTTGCAACGGTTGCTTCTGCGATCCCTTCGAGTTCATACGGAAACTCTACCTCATCCATATCGAAGTAGGGATACTTAAAACTGGCTTGCGATGGAGTCCAGTTTTTCACCTGACGAATCCTGTTTGCAAAGGTTCTTCGTGCTTGCGGCGTAATCGATGAATAGATGTTTGTAAGCTGTTCGGGGTCCTGTTTCAAATCGAAATACTCCCGACCTCCAGTTGCCCACTCGATGTACAAGGCATCTTTCAAGCGGATTGCCGTCGAAGCAAATTCTCTGTCCTGACCGAACATGCTACGAATTTCAAAGTTCTCGATCAGAACACTGTCACGGACTCCCGTTGGGCTTCCTGGATCTCCAATCAATCGTGCAAAGGAGACTCCGTCGGCAAAGTCAGGAGTGACTCCACCGGCAAGTTGAACGATGGTTGGACCAATATCGATGTGAGCCAACAGATGCGTCGATACTCCAGGAGTAATTCCCGGACCTGCCACCATTAGCGGCACATTGGTGACTCGATTGACAGGAGTGGCCTTGGAATTCAGGCGATGATGCCCCAGAGCAAATCCGTTATCTGAAGTGACGATGATGTAGGTATTGTCTTCAAGGCCCTGTTCTTCCAGCGTCGCCATGATATCACCCACCATGTCGTCGACCGACTTCATCGCCAACAGACGTTCGCGATAATGAATCGCCAGGAATGCGTGAATTGATGCATTCAGACGTGGCATCCTCCGTATTGGCCCCGTCAGATCGTCAACATCTTCCTCGTCGTAGGCCTCAGAGAAAGGAGCTTCCACATCTGGCCACAAATCGGCGTACTGCGGTTCGAACATTTCACCCGAGTTAACCTGTTGGCGATGAGGACCATAGGGGTTGAGGAACATGAAGAACGGTTTCCCGTCATCAGAGTCCGCTCGCTGGTTGATCAGTTCCACCGCGTCTGCGGCTTCGGCAGTGGTGCGGTAAACGCCCGGCTCAATTCGTTCCGAAAAAGGCCCTGGTCCGTTACGATTCGTAATTCGAAACGTCTCGAAGTAGCGGCCGCCAACGGAGGAATAAAAATCATCCCAACCTTGCGGGATCATGAACTGGGTTTGATGATGCAGAAATTTTCCAATCTGGATTGTGTGATAACCGGCATCCTGCATCCACGTGCTCAAGTCATCGCCGGCATGGCCGCGCTCAACATATGACTTCATGCCACCATCAAATCCATAGGCGGCTGGTACATCGGGTTCGTTGACGCGAATGCCACAATGATGAGCATACTGAGCGCGAAGCAGACAAGCTCGTGATGGTCCGCAAAGTGGAGTCGTGGCATGGGCGTTGGTGAAATGGACGCTTCGACCGGCCAACTGATTGAGATACGGAAACCGCTCAGACAAATTCTCTGCAGAGAAGAGTTCTGTATCTGCATCATCGAGATTGATTAGAATAATGTTTGGCTTTGGATTGTCAGTCGCAGGACAAGCTGCCACAAATTGCGGCAACAACCAAAAGAGGCAAATAGTAAAAGCGGTTACCCATGGAGCTGGTGAAGGGCAGAACAAATTTTTGAATCGCATTTTTTCTCTGGGGGACAGGAGAGGATCTTGAAAATGGCGACAGGCTTTGTCCCAAAAAACGACAGGTCTTTTCGCTCCATGAAAAGACGCTTCAAACACACTTTCACAAGAGGAAAGGTGATTTAAAGGACGGTGCCTGTTCGAGTAAGGCGATCCTGTCAGTGTCCCTCTGACAGGTAACCGCAGCTGTTACGATCATCGCGCACAATGGTTCGAAATGGCAGTTGAAGAGGGGACAGGACGTGAAAAAAACTCACGATAGCACCGTTAAACTCAACGTCGTTTACCGACACGGCCTTGCTTGGTTACCTGGATCACAGGTTGTCGGTAAGCTCTCGGATCAAACTTGTACATTGAGAAACGAGTCAGACTCCATCGGTCAACCGGAGTACCATGGTGACCTGACTTGCAGTTGGAAATTCAGACAGGTGTAACAATGAAACACGCGATCGCAACTTCTCTGTTGAGTGTCTTTGTTCTTGGTTCGTTGACACTTGCACAGGAAACCATCAAAACCGACTGGCCGCAAATTCTCGGCGCCAATCGAAATGGAGTCATCGCCGAAGAAGGCGGGATCGGCTGGGAAGAATCACCCAGCGTAATTTGGCAGCAGGATGTGGGCGAAGGGTTTTCTGGCCCCGTGATCTCTGGAGACGATCTGATTCTGTTTCACCGTCCCGATGGAAACCGAGGACAGTTCCTGGTGGTTGAGAAATTTAACGCCAACAATGGAAAGTCGATCTGGAAGCAGAACATTGCAACAGAATTCGGCGGCAGCATGGACGGCGACTTCGGCCCCAAAGCGACTCCCCTGATTCAGGATGACCATATCTATTGCCATGGACCTGACGGGGAACTCGTCTGCCTGAAGTTTGATGATGGAGAAATTGTCTGGCAAAAAAACTGCAGAAAGGAATTCAAGGCAAAAGCCGGCTACTTCGGATTCGGATCAACTCCAATCGTGATCGACGGGAACGTATTGCTAAACGTTGGTGGGCGAGACGGTTCTTCGATCGTGGCATTCGATGCAAAGACAGGCGACCTCAAGTGGAAAGCCGTCGAGGATGAAGCCAGCTATTCATCTCCAATCGCCGTGCAACACAATGACAGGACGATGGCTGTTTTTTTGACACGCACCCGATTCGTGGGGCTCGACCCCGGGACAGGAGAAGTTCTGTTCTCCAACTCATTCGGCAAGCGTGGTCCTACAGCGGTCGCGTCGATGCCGGTTGCTTTTGGAAGCAGGATCCTGGCCAACGCAGCGTATCGAGTCGGAGCAACTGTAATCGACTTGAAAAACATGAAAGGGCAGGGCGAATCGATCGAGCCGGACTGGTCTGACCAAACTGCTTTCGCAAGCCACTACGGAACACCTGTTTACCTGGACGGACATTTTTATGGCACCAGCGGGCGCGAAGACATGCGAAACGGATCGTTCCGATGCATTGATGCCACGACAGGAGAAGTTAAATGGGATCAGCCATCGTTCGACGTGGCCCATACACTTCTGATTGGCGACCAACTGTTGACATTCGACTTCAAAGGGAAACTCAGCCTGATCGAGCCTTCGGCGGAGAAGTTCAAATTGGTAAAGACGGCCACCGTATTTGACGGGCCTGCTCGGGCGATTCCGGCCTATTCGAAAGGCAGATTGTTCTTTCGATCAAATGCCAAGGGACGTGTCGGGAAATTAATCGCCATTGAGGTCCGAAAAAAGTAACCTGCCCAATCGGAAATTGTGCGACGGCTTTCGTAAACGTAAGTCCTTTACTTCCTGCGTGATCTACAGGCAATTTATTTGACGGACCCTCCACGTTGGTTGATAATGGTGTTGGTAAAACCCCCTGTCATTTTCTGTTGCGCATGTCGAATCGCTGTCCAAGTTGTAGTAGCTCGCTAACCGCTTTCGCGATCAGTTGCGAAGACTGTGGATGGTCCCTCAACACGACCGAACCCGTCTCAAATGTTGCCACTTCAACAGCGGTTCGCGAAAAAGTTGCCACCGAACGAAAAACGTCGCGGGTTCCACGATCCAGTGGTGAAGCGGAAATGCATCTCGAGAAAGCGATGCGACGAATCGACAAGGAAGCTTTCGAAGCTGCGATTCGCTCAATCAATCGCGCAATCGTCGCCGCCCCATTGGATCGCCTTGGCGAGTGCTATTCACTCAGAGGCTACTGCCATCTGAAGCTGGACGATTTCGAGCGATCTGAAAAAGATTGTACCGAAGCCATTCGACAGAACTGGAACGATGCTCAAACTTACGCGTGGCGTGCCGCGGCGCTGGGCGAACAGAACCAGTGGCGACGTGCGTTCAATGATCTTGAGAAAGCCTGGCATCTCTCGGATGACGATCGCGACCGCTTCACTCGTTTGATGGACATGTACTCTGACGCATGCGAGGACTGGTTTTCAAAACAGGACGAAAAGCCCGCAACGCTTACAGAGATGGGCTGGGTGCACTATCGACGCAGTCGCTATGAAGCCGCAGAGAAGTGCTTTACGAAATCGCTCAGCATGGCACCGAAACATGCACTGGCGTCTGCGGGTCTTGCAAAACTGATCTTTTCCGGCAAGTCGGAAACGGGCCCCTACCGGTCCAGCCGGGCAGTCGAAGTTCTGCAGTACTGCGACGTCGCGATGGCAGGTCCTGAAGACTGCCAGCCAATTGTGTTACCAATTCGCATCCAGATTTTCCGCGGCAAAGGTGATCTTGATCGCGCGATGGCTGACTTGAATCAGCTTTCTCTACTGGCGAAAGACGATTCTGAACTGGCAGTTCGCTGTTGCCGATTGCGATACGAAGCAGGCGACTACATGGTTGCGATCCATCAACTATCGCGAATGCTGAAACACAGCCCGATTCCCGCTGATGCTTTACTTTTACGGGGCGACTGCTATCGGGAGATCAGAAACCATCCGTTGGCAATTCAGGACTATTCGAAGTTTATCAAGCTGCGACCTCTGGACACCGAAGCGATGTCTCGCCGCGCCGAATGCAAATTGGCGATCGGTCAGGTCGAAGACGCAATCAAGGATGTTGATCGCGCCATTGAACTCGATGAAACCTGCTTGGCAGCCTACATTTGTCGATCAAAAATCAGGCTACGGGAAGGAAAACTCGACGAGGCGATGAACGATTGTCGAATGGCGACGTTGATCGACAATGGGCAACCACAGGTCTTTGCGACTTTGGCATCGATCAATTTCAAACTGGGGCACTACACCGAATCGATCGAAGAGTACTCACGTGCTGCCGAACTCGAAGAAGATGTCCGTCTCAAAGCGAACTTTCTCTACCTGCGGGGAATTGCTTTTTACGAGTTGGGCAGATATCAGGAATCCTACTCGGATTTCAAGAAGGCCTGCCACTTCCGTCCCAATCACGCGGGCAGCTGGATCTGGAAATCCGCAGCGTGTGCTCGACTGGAAAAGTGGACTGACGCAATCGCCGGACTCCAGTCCGCAATCGCAACCCGACCTTCTTCCCAGGAGGAGTATCGCAAACTTGGGACGCCAGTCGCAGAGAAAGCGATCGAGTTTTTTGACCGTCAGCAACAGCGCGGTCAAGCCACTCCTGACGTGTTTCGACGACGGGCACTGGCGTTGCAGTTTCTCGGGAAATTTGAACTGGCGATCGAAGACTACACCAATGCCCTGAACATTGACCCGGACAACGTTGAAACCATCATTCGTCGCGGACAGGCATACTTTTCGTGCGGTGGAAAAAACGCCGAAGCGGTCAAGGACTTTAAAGCAGCAATCAAACGCGACCGTGGAAACGATCAGGCCCTGTACCATCTGGCCAACACGCGTTTTGACGACAAGGAATATCAGCTTGCCCTTCGCGACATTCGCCGCGCGATCGAAAGTTCTCCTCGCAATGTCAGATACTACGGTCTCTACGCGGACATCCTTCAAAAGCTTGGACAACACGAGGGAGTCATCGAAGCGCTCGATCGTGCAACGCTGTTGGATTCGACCGATCCTGTAACGTATCAAAAACGCGGACACGTTCATTTTCTGCGGCGAAACTTTGTTAGTGCAATCAGCGACTTTACACGTTCGCTTGAACTGAGCCCCAACCAACCCGAAGTTGCACTGACTCGTGGACAGGCTTATTTGAAAGCGGATCAGCCACAACAGGCAATCGAAGATTTCGAACGAGTGCTGCAACAGAACATTTCCAACTCAAGGGCTTTCTCTGGCCGTGCGGCAGCATTGGCAGTACAGGGCAAACACGAGTACGCATTGATCTGGCTAACCAAAGCTTTCCATCGCTTTAAAAGGGCACGCGATATTTGTGAGCTTGTGTTCGCCCGCGGCAAGATCTTCGTTTTGATGGGTAGATCCGCACCAGCGATCGATGACTTTTCAACCGTTGCCAAGTTGATGAGGCACGACGACAAAACCGTTGCGGCCGCGCGATATGCGCGAGGAATTGCTCGATACACAATGGACCTTCCAGAAAAAGCCAAACGGGATTTTGGGAAAGTCATCACGCTCGATCCGAAAAACGAACACGCAGCCCTCGCATTGCAGTGGCTCAATGATCCCGAGAGTTGCGACAAGCCCAGCCAGTTGAATCCGCCAACGACGATCGTCCGCCCAACGCGTCCGCCAATCGTTCGCGCAAAAGTAAATTTGGCAACACCGGCTAAAGACTGGACGGCAGAAAAGCCCTACCACACCTGGATTCTTCGCACTCTGGAAAAGAAAGAGTATGGTCCGATGTCGAGAGAGACTCTGAATTTGTGGATTCAGGAAGGCCGCGTTGATTTCGGCATGAAACTCCTGCGTGCTGACTGGTCGAAGTGGAAACGAGCCGAAAAGATCTTCTCCGAACTTGGCGTTGCGACCGGACCACAGGAGTCTGATGAAAACGTCGATGTGTTCCCGGAGTGAGATGAGGCTTGCCGAGTTTTCCCGGTAATTGCATTATTGCTTTTCAGCGTTTTCGATTGTCTTTCTTTCAAGGGTGTAAACCTTGGGTTCGTCTTCGATTCCGAATTTGGTCAAGCCTTTCAAGTGCAATTCAACTGTAGCGATGTCCTTTGTCAATCCGAGGATTGTTACATGTCCAGTAAACTCAGGCTTCAGAGGTTCAGGTGCAGGACTCGGATTGCCTACGATGCGACATGCTGTTGACGATCGGTTGCGATTTTGAACGACCAAGCAATCGTGCTGGTGCCTAAGTCTGCCGGTGGGCTGATCTGTAAACCTTCAGCAGTCATCTCCCATGAGCACC
>CAYUNP010000124.1:0-15442 GCA_964446085.1 uncultured Pirellulaceae bacterium | reverse complement strand
AACCAATGCTGATGCCAAAAGTATCGACTGCTTGCCCCCTTTATTGCACGATTGCCAAAAGACGCGATTGACACAAATATCGGAACGTGCTCAACACCGAAGCGCCGTCAGATTCCAGGGCTGACAAGTCGATGCTCAGCAGTCACTTCAACAATTCGACACGCGACTTTGAAAGAGAGCGGAGGAATTCATGTGACAGTTTCGACGATCCAGGTAGTGAAGTGGCTTTTGAAAAGTAGCGAATCGCTGACGCCTCGTCACCAACCTCCACGGCGGCAACACCCAAATTGTGATTTGCAGCAGATTCGCCAACGACAGGTACAAGAACTTCAAGAGCTTCGCCATATCTTTTCTGCTGTGCGAGCAACATTCCAAGATTGGTGGCCGCATTTTCAAACCGGGGTTCGATCGCGATCGCTCGTCGAAACTCAGCTTCGGCTTTGGCCACGTTTCCAGATTCCATTAACGTGTAAGCGTAATTGTTAATGATGGAAACGTTCTTTTTGTCCCGTTTCAGCAATCGCTCGTATCGTGCAAGTGATTCATCGTATGAACCAGCACTGGCCAGTGCAGCAGCAAGTTGTAAATCCAGTTTTGCTTTTCTGGGAGAAAGCGATTCGGCTTCCCGGTACAGTTCGACGGCTTCGGCTGAATATCCGTTCTCCACCATCTGGTCGGCAGCGATCAACTTCAACGCGCGCTCATCACCCGGCTTCATCGCCGGCAGCGCAGATCCCAGTTGAGCGATAGGCAGTTCCAATTGATTTGCCTGCCCCGACAAGCTGTTTGAAGACAAGCTCGGATTCTTGAACGTTGAACATCCACAAAGCAAAAACATCAGTGCTACAGCCAGACTCAAGTGTTTCATTGGAAGCCGCCCTGACTGAGATTCCCACCACCAAAATTACCGCCGGTGTTGCCACCACCCAAGTTTCCATTTCCTCCACCGCCGCCCTGGTTGCCATTCCCAGTCGTATTGCGAGCAACTTGCTGAGCGCGGAATCCATCCAATCCCAATGCGACTGGGTAAGCAATCTGAATTTGATCTGGACTGACAGGCCAACCCGAAGCTGAAAGAGTAGCCGCAACGGAAGCGGCTCTTGACATGTCTAGCTGAGAATCATTGCTGGGCTCAATGACCAGCGGGACAGTTTGGATCGTTCCTTCAGTGATCATGCGAGCCAGATTCATTTTAGCCGCCGGCCCCAACGAATCTGTTTTGCCAATAAAATCCGCTTGATAGAACACACCTTGGTCTAGCGAAGCCTGGTCAACCTGAGCCTGTTGCCACTGCGCAACATAGGTTCCAGCTTCTACCGGAATAGCTCCCTTGGGAATGTCAGCACAATTATCAACACCACGAATTCCCTGGTTTCCACGGCAGCCAATCATCGCTCCGATCAGGGCTAGCGTTAAACACATTCGCTTCGATATCGAATTTATCATTAACGCACCCTCCTTGATGTCTCATTTCGGTTCGCCGAGTAGGCTGCGGCAGACTGACCAGAAATCTCTACCCCAGTCTGGTGAAATGGACGCACTCGATCAGTAGGACCGCTGGATCCAATAATAAACTGATCGGGACAGCATCTGTCTGGCAACTGCTGCTTGACAAAGTCAGTTCTGACTGGCGAACGAAAATCCTTGGAACGACGACTCTCCAACCGGTTACTCAAGAAAAACTCAACATCGGTTGGCTCGTAGACGTTGTCACCCGGGAGTCTCACCACCTGACGCAAGTCCTTGGGAGAGACAAGTTCTGGAGTCACAAGAATAACAAGCTCTTGTTCGGCAGCGCTGGTTCCATTTGAGCCGGTAAGTGGACCGATTAAAGGCAAATCCCCCAGGAAAGGGACGCGACTGCTGCTACTTCCAAAATTTGTTTGCAGCAAACCTGCAACAGCAAGCGTTTGGCCACTTCGAAGCTCCACCGTTGAAGAAAAGTTACGACTGTCCAAACCTGAAACGGCCGTTCCACCGCCAGCACCACCGACAGTCGTTCCAACCGATTCGTCACGCGTGCTAACATCAGCATTGAGCTGCAGTCGAATAACGTCTCGGTCCTGAATCGTAGGTGTGAACTGAAGTTGAACGCCGAAGGGAATGAACTGCACGCCCTGTAAGTTGTCGCCTCCGGCTCCGCCAGAAGAAAGCACCGGTATTGGAAACTGGCCACCCGCCTGAAAACTTGCCGTTTGGCCATTGATCGTCACCAGGTTGGGCTCGGCCAATGTTCGAGACAAACTCAATTGACGCAGAGCTTCAATTTTGATGTCCAGGTCACCACCATCAAGCAAAGCACTTAGATTGCCAGCGACCCCTCCCGTTGTGTTACTGAAAACGTTATTGCTTCCCAATGCCGTGAAGTCCAATCCCAAACTGCGAGCGGCGGTTCGGTTAACTTCCGCGACAGTGACTCTCAGCATCACCTGCTGTTCGCCCGGAACCCGAATCAAGTTAACAATTCCGGCCTGCGCGAGGGCGACCGGGTCAATTAAAGAGCGATTTTCAGCTTCCTGCCGCTGCAGATCGAGGTCTTGATTGGTGGAGAAGTTGGTGACACTACCAATCGTCGTCGAAGGCGTCACCGTTCTGACTCCGGCGGCGACTCCACGTACGCCAATAAGAACTTGAAGAATCTGAGCCATCTCAGTCGCGTCACGCGCTTCACCGCTTACTAACAGCCGACCATTAACGTCCGAAAGCTCAATGAAGCTGTCAGGAAATTTCGTGTTAATCATTTCCGTGATGGTTTCGAGCGGCTGCTTCAAAACAGGGTCTTCATAAACCCGAACAAGATAGCTGACGATACTTTGGCCATTCTTCGCTTGAGGGTCATCAAACCAGAGCATCAATGTGGTCGTTCCCAGTTCCAAACCGGTCACCGCGAGCTCGCGTCCAGACTGCTGGTCAATCAACTCGGCTCGGATCGTTTGGTCATCCGGAACATAGATCCGACGCGGTGCAGCAGCCAACTGGAGAATCTTGGGGCGGCCAATCACCAATGAAAGAGGAAGCTCAGGATCAACTTCGGATTCAATGAACCGGCTTGCACGTTGCCGAGCCGCATTGCTGGGAGGCGGTAAAATCAGCTCGGAAGGGAACGCACCCTGAAAGCGAGATTCGGTCTCACTGTTTTGTAGTGCGGCTTGACGTCTCCCGGATCCACCACCGCCTCCAGCTGCCTCACTGCCGGATGACAACGGTTGCAATGCGCCGTTGGAGGGGCTTTGCGAGTCAGGCGGAGTTTGGGCGCGAGACGTGCTCTGGGCGTTGGCCGAAAAGCTAAAGCAGGAAATCAATATGCATATCAATATCACTAACGCGCTGCGCCAATATTGATTTTGCAGATTGGCCAAGACTGGCGGTTGCATTGTGAAGTTCCCGTTCGCCGGTTGTGCGATCATCTGCTGGCGCATCATCACCATCAGAACGGTCCGACCATAGGACATTTTACGTAATCGGCAATGTCGCAACCCATATCCAGTAATTCAAAAAGTTTGGGGCGAGTTTAACGGGTCAGGCGTTTTTACGGACAAAACAAAATGCCCCGCCAACGCTCTTTGCCTATTCTTCGGGTTAGCTTTTGCAAGCACAAAATCACTGCGGCCAGATGTCAGTCCGTTGATTCGACTTGAAGCTTCATTCCGATCGACAGAGTCGACGCACTAGCGGATATCTCGAGCACTTTTACCGTGCCCTTGTTACAAATGACAGCACGCCAAGGTACGACCTTCGTTCTAATGCCGACAACGACGTTGTCATCGTTAAGCATGATGACGTCGATTGGGAATCGCATAAAACAGGTATGCAGTGACGAACAAGGCGTGATCAGCATACCTGTGTCAGCTGGTAAGGAACGGCGGAGTTGCAATCCTTTAAATCGCTTCCAAAACGTGTTGGCAAACTCAACATGCTCGAGGATCGTTTCACCGCTGCTCTGGTCTATCAATTTGGGCATGATTGCCTAAAACCCTCCACCGCGTGTGAGATTCTCTGTAAGCTGGAACAACTGAACAAACGCGGGACCGAGCGTCCAGACGAAGATCCCTGGCAAAAAGCAAATCACCAGTGGGAACAGGCGTTTGACGGGCAGTGAATTAGCAAACGCAATGGCTCGTTCACGGCGGCGAGCACGGATATCGTCGGCTTGAGTGCGAAGGACTTTCGCGATTCCCATTCCCATTTGTTCGGCTTGCGCAAGTGCTGAGACCAGAATCGAAATGGAGCCGATACGGATACGGCTACTCATTCGGCGTAACGACTCGATCCGTGGACGTCCTGCCAGCAAGTCGGCTTGATAGACCTGTAATTCTTCGGCCAGCGGGCGACCTGCGAGGCGTGTCTTCAAAATCCGAATGAGCGCCGAATCGAACCCCAAGCCTGCCTCACTGAGCGTCGCCATAAGTTCCATCGCCAGGGGTAGGTCTTTTTCGATCATCTGAACCCGCCGACGACGCGCCGCTCGAACCACCAGCAATGGCAAGCTCAATAGGCCAATCGCAATAATCCAGGGTGAAACCCAAATGACTGGCAAGAACGTTTCACCAACACCACCGGGAACCAGCACTACCGTTTCTTCCATGATCGATTGCAAACCGGAAACAACGAACAAGGTTGCAGCTCCGAAACCAACAAGACCGCAAAGAGCAGTTGCAACCACAAAGATCGTTGTGGCCATTGACCGACGATATCCCGCCAGATAGATCCAGCCTGAAAGCCAACCGCGTGGTGAACTTGACTCCAAAGCCGTTGTGACATCAATATCACCGTCGCTATGCCACCGAGCCAACGTTTGCTCACGAGCAATCATCCAGCGAATGATAAAAATCGCGACCGCCAGTAGCGCCGTAAAAAAACCAAAAATCAATAGTGGACGCAACACGTTAAAACCTCGGCTTACTGATAATATTCATCCACGCAATACCGACCGCTTGCAGAATGATCGATCCAGCGACGAACCAGCTTCCCGCACTTGAAGTGACGAAGGCGCGCATTGGCTCCGGACCGTTTCGCCAGACAATCACGGCAATTAAATAGACCAACCCAAGAATCGCAAACGTACTGAATTGCGATTGCACAATATTTGACTCAATCCGTCGTGTGATCTCGATACGATCCCGAATCGTTCGTCCGACCGTCGCCAGTGTAGGGGCAAGTCGCCCACCAACTTCGTAGTGCACCGCCAATGATGACGAGAACAGCAAGAACGTCTCCAAAGGCACTCGATCTGCAAGTGACCGAAACACGTTGACTGGCTCTTCCCCGAGCCGAATGCGACCGGAAACTTCTTCGAGATAAGGCTTCAGTGGCCGATCCGTTTCAATGGTCGCCGCGTCAATTGCAGGACCAACTGCTGCTCCAGCGCTGACGGCACCGACCATGATGTCGATCGCATCGGCAAGCTGTCGCTCCAGTTTGGCAACGTGCCGTTTATGTAGTGAGCCTTCAAGTTGATTTAGTAGCAACGCAACAACGCCACCAATCGCGGCCACGTACTGAATCGGCCAACCAAAGACCAGCCAGACGGTCAGCGCTGCGGCCAAACCGACAACCCAGGGCAGCCAGATCCAATTGCGGGAAAGCCGCCTGACACCGCGCCCCAATTGAACCTCGGCAGCGGAACCTGAGTCTTCAGCGTTGGCAGTGGCTTCGGCAAACCGCTCGTAGGTTCGCGCGCGGCGCGACGCCGTGCGGAACAGCACCACGCTGCCCAGTCCGATGACCAGCCACAAAGCGATTACTGCGGCGATTACCATGAACGTCCACGATCCGTATCGATTCCGTCGTCACTTGTTTGCGGCGTGGTCGACGGTTGAAACAAGTGCATCGGAACATCAACATCGTTTTCACGCAGTCTTCCAACAACTTGTGGCACTACTCCCGTAGCGACAAATTCGCCCTGTATGCGTCGGTTTACCTTGCCTTTGGAAACGAATCGAAAGATCTCCTGAAGTTGCGGTGTGTCGCCTTCCATGCCGACCAATTCAGAAATCGATTGAACCCGACGCACGCCATCCTCATACCGTTTGACTTGCACGATCACATCAATCGCCGATGCCGCCTGTTCGCGAATGGCTTTACTTGGCAAATCGAGACCCGCCATCAAGACCATCGTTTCCAGTCTTGAAACCGCATCACGGGGACTGTTGGCGTGGATCGTCGTCAACGAGCCGTCGTGTCCGGTGTTCATGGCCTGTAACATGTCGAGCGCTTCGCCAGCGCGGACTTCGCCAACGATGATTCTGTCAGGCCGCATTCGCAACGCATTGACGACCAAATCGCGAGCAACAATTCGCCCCTGGCCTTCGATGTTGGGAGGCCGCGTTTCCATTCGCACAACGTGACCTTGATCAAGTTGTAATTCTGCGGCATCTTCGATCGTCACGATCCGTTCGCTGTCAGGAATCGCTTCGGCCATCGCGCCCAGAAACGTCGATTTTCCGGAACCTGTACCGCCGGAAACGATCATGTTAATGCGGCCACGAATCGCGATCCGCAAAAACTCACGCATCTCGGACGTGAACATTCCCAATTTCATCAGATCATCACTGCGCAATCGGCGTCGACCGAAGCGACGAATCGACAGCGTAGGGCCGTCAATGGTGACCGGCGGCAACGTCGCGTTGACTCGGCTCCCATCAGGCAGTCTTGCATCCACCATCGGTGAACTTTCATCGATTCGACGCCCAACACGGGCTGCGATCCGACTAATGATTCGCACCAGATGTTCGTCATCACGAAACCGAACCGAAGTGGATTCCAAACGCCCGAACCTTTCGACGAAAACTTTGAACGGGCCGTTGACCAAAATATCGCTCACCGCCGGATCGGCCAACAACGGCGCAAGCGGCCCCACGCCAATGGTTTCTTCGATCAAGTCATCAACGAGCTGATTTCGTTCCAATTCGTTGAGTGGCCAATCCTGTGTTTCAAGAGCGTCGGTCACAAACTCTGTCACCAGCTCGGTTAACTCATCCTCGCTGGCGGTGATCCGCTCGCGGCGATCGAGGTCTTCGAGCAACTGTTGGTGCATGACCGCTTTGACCGAGGCGAACGAAGCCGATCCGCCATCAGGTACCGCCTTGGCCTGTTTAGAAAAACTCTGGGAAGCCTGGCGTTTCGTTTCAGCACGGACACGGTCGCCTGGCAAATTCAGTGCGGATCGCGTCAGCATGTCTCGCGCTGAAAGACGATTGCGATTCGCTTCGGAATCCTGATTCATGCTTGCTCCTCCATTGGAGCATCCACATGCGACTCCTCGCTCAACTGCACTCGGGATTGCGTATCACCGAAAACCCCACAGACTTCATCCGCAATTCGTTCCAATCCCCGACTGAAACCACTGAACCGAAGCATCGCCGTCGCAATGGGGACACCGCAGTTTGCCGCCGCAATCACTCTCTTGTCATATGGCAGGACGTGGTCGATATCCCGTTGCATTCGTTCTGCAACGTCTTCGACCGACAAACTACCGGCGACGCGTTGCTGGCGATTCAGGATCACAGACTGGCGTTTCGCCGGATAACCGATCCGCTCCAATACGTTGAGCAACTTGACACCACCCAGCAACGTTGGAATCACGTTCTCAAGCACGACATAGACGCGATCGCTCAAATCCAATGCCGCGATCACGACGCGATCGAACATCGGAAACGTGTCAACAATCACGATATCATAACTTTGTCTCGCCATCGTGATGATGCGGGCCATCAGGACGTCGTCGATCTCCATCGCCTCAACCGCGTCGGCAGGAGCAGCCAATAAATGCAAGCCGCTCGAATGAACCGCAGCAGTTTGTCGGATCATCGTCGCGTCAAGACGTTCACTTTCGCGAGCCAGGTCTGTTAGCGTCGCCGCAGGATTCAAGTCGAGCAGGGCCGCTGCGACCCCCATTTGAATCGAACCATCGATCAACAGCACGCTTTGCTTTCCCCGCCGAGCAATCGCAACTCCAGTGTTCGTGGAGAGTGTTGACTTACCGACCCCACCCTTGTTACTGACAAAGGACACCACACGACCCAATTGATTCGAACGCGTGGTGACGCGATCTTCGTCGTCGCGCCTCTCACTTTCGAGCAGACGGCCGAGATCAACCGTTGACAATGGTCGCCTGAGAAAATCACAGACACCGCTACGCATCGAATCTATTAGCACCGCCGACTCATTAACCGTCTCGTCAAATCCTTCAGGACGCAAGATCGCGGCGACGCCAGCCGTCGGTGCTGCTGAACGAATCTTTCCGACCAACGAATTCAAATCACGAGGGTCTTCAGGAAACTCAGTCAACACGATATCAATTGGCTGATTTCGCAATACTTCAAAGAGCTGATTGGGGCTGTCGACGAATCGAAACCGGGGCGCCTGTTCGCCAAGTGAATCGAACGCGAGTTTGGCTTCTTCACGAAGCGAATCGCTGGAGCCAAGAATGGCAATACGGGCAGTGATCGACATCGTTACCTCAGAGCTTTCGGAGCAGCGACACTTAACCCATTTTCAATCGTGGGTGTAAGAGCAAGAACTTCGTTTCGGACCCCCGGATCAATCTCGCCCCAGGCATCACTCAAGCGACTGACGGCGTTCCCGACGGCGATCATTGGTGACGAGGTGACCGCAAAGCCACCTGAAACAAATCCAAAACCGACGACGCGATCTCCTGACACATCATCAAAAATTGCGGCATATCCGTTAGGCAAAGGAGCAACCGCCGCTCCCGAGATCGTGACTTCTTGACCAACCACGGTTTTCGGAGAGTCGATGATGACTGGATTCAAGCCGCCAGAATTCCAGTCTGCCAGTGAGAATCCGATGGCGATCGCTCCTGGAAAGACAAGTTCGTTGGCGCTATTGAACACAGGTTCGCCAACTTTAATCGCAGGTTGAGCATCGGCGATCGAGCTTGCACGGACGGTAATCCCAGCCAAAACTAACTGCCGATTGACAAGCGAACCACGGGCAAACAAATAGGGAACCGATGGTCCTGCTGCGAACAGATTCGCATCGTCATCAAGTTCGCCGCCTCGTTGAATACTCAAACGAAACTCGCCCGGAGTTTCGACTCCTCGCTGGATTTCCGGTTTGTAAACTGTGTTGTCTGGATCTACGGTCAGCAACTGGCTAGCCGCCAACGCTGGATCACCTGCGCCGCCTGAAAACCCGACAATCGGACCGGCACCGAATGCTCCGCCGCTCCCTGCGACTCCATCATCGCCATTTGCCGCATCGAGATCATCATCGAAATACCATTCAACGAACTCCTCCGCATTGGCCTGGCGATCTTCGTAGGCTAGCGTGCCTTCCCCTCGCAGCCCTTCAACCGCTGCAGAATCCACCGCTGATTGCAACTGGCGTTGCGTCAACCGTGCAAAACCCAGATCAATGACCAAGGCAGCCATCGCCAGGATTCCGAACAGCAGCATGGCGAACAATACCATTACATAACCGCCGCGATTGTTCCGTCTTTGAAGTGTTTTCACGATCCATCTCCCCGGAAAACTTGCACCGATCGCCGGTCTCCAATAATCAATTCCGTGGTGTGGATCCCCGCGAGCGGATCAAACGGTTGTATCTCCGACGATGCAGTTGATTCGTTGTCCGGCGATTGTCGGTGCAAGCCGACTGCGACCAAACGCGAACGATTGCCTGTTGATTCACGATTCGACAACGATTGAGCCAACGCTGCTTGTAACACCGCCAATTCATCGTTGCGGACTTCCAGAATTGTTTGCCCCGCAGTAGATGCTTTAGCAAGACGGATGTTTTGCGAGACGACCGATGCGCCTGAAGGCTGAAATCCCAAAGCAGCTTGCGTTGCAGCGGGGCGCGCGTTGGCTTCACCGCGAACCAACACGGCAATGCGATCATCGGTGTTGAAGGCATCCAAACCCTCGATCTCGCGATCTGCAATCGGCAAGAGGCTGAACCCTGCTCGACCGATCGCTGCGATCCCGGGCTTCGCACCTGCGGGCAAAAAATCCGATGGTGTCAGAGGCTCGCCGCGTCTCTTGTCAGACACCAAAACGCGACCGAAATAATCCGCTATTGATCCTTCGTCGAGGGCGTTGACGTAGCGCGGATCCGTTACCGACACGGACCGTGTTAGCATCCGACGCCGGTTGCCTTGCCATGTTGATTCATTGACAGTTGTGAATGCAGCAATCGATTCGGGAACCACGACGATACGTTTGACGCCCCCATCACCCGCTGGCTCGTTCGACGAATGAAATGCAATTGAAAATAATGCGTCGCGCGTCGCCAATGCGGTGGCGACCGCTTCCACATCGCGATCTTCAACAGCGATGATAATGGGAGGACCCCCGAATGCGCTTTGACGTCGATCATTAGTTCCAGTCGCACTCACTGGATTGGCAAGTGCTCGAAGCGCTGACGCAGGAGCGGGAAACCCGACAGGAGCGACCACGATCGCATCAGACGCAACAAACCATGGTTCAGCGCGGTTGCCGAACGAACCTTCCCATGTACGCTGTGTGGTGCGCGGTGTTAGCGAATCCGATTTGCGAACAATGACAGTGCCGTCGGGACGCGTTTCGGTTTCTTCTTCGATCCCCGACTGCTCCAGAGAATAGCTGGCCATCAAGTCAATTGAATCGCCAATCTGCAGGTGTTCGCCGCCGTAAATATGGTTCAGAGGAATCGCAAATGCGGTTCGTCCGGCAGGAATGAATCGCGTGATCGCTGGTCGATCACCAACGGCCGTGGCAGCAGGAGCTCGGGGAGTCTCCTCAACGGCTTGCTGCATCGAAACCAACTGGGTTCCCCCTCCCAATCCAAGGCGCAGAACCGGCGTCTGTCCTGTCGAAGTATTCAAATTGATTCGAGGCGTAGTCTTCTTTTCAGTCGGCGAACCGCTCAACAAATCCGCGTGTCGTAAATATCTGCCTGCCGGGACATCCTGGCGAACGATCGCGCCAAGGGCGTCATTCAGGGACAGGATCGCGCCGATTCGATCAGCTTCCTCACGCGACATCATTTCTGTCCTGATCGATCGTGTTGCCCGGCTGACGAATGCGTCCCGCGACACAACGTTGTAAGCCAGAATCGGTCTTACTGTAACGGGCACACGGACTTCATTACCGGTCTCGACTACCGTGTCTGCCTCACCCTCCAGTGGTGGCTTCATCGAATGAGCAACACACAAAATCCGGACTTCCTGATTGACCACATTCTGCAAACGAATCACATCTTCGGCATCGACCGCGATCGCAACTTCATACTTCGGAGTGCTCGTGTTTTGATTGCCTCGCAACAGCGAAGCCGATGAGCTAACCTCAGACCGCACATAAACTGGACGAAGCACTTTTGCGCTTTGAGCGATCAACTCAACTTCACTTGTCTCGTCATCCTCCTCGGATGGCAGACTGGCGAGCAAGTCAATCACGTCCCCCGCCCCCAATGAATGCACACCAGTCAACATGGTCGCATCAAGTGTGATTGCGCGCATCCCCTTGGGCGTCGCCCCAGCCAAACCAGTTGGCGTCCCTTTTGGAAAGAACGTACTCTCTTGAAATCCGAGCCCTGCTCGTTTGTCGCTTTTTACGACACGGCCAACAATTGAGTTGACGTTCAGCATGGCGCCGCCAAGTGTAAACGCTTTGGCTTGCCGAATTTCAGCTCCCTCGCTGACGACAAAGACAACTTTGTCGTCAACGTTTTTCACCGATTCGACGCGGCTTTCAATATGCGAACCACTTTCATCCACACCGACGATTGACATGCCAACGGCAGCGGCGGGAGGGATACGTTGCACCATCAATCCTCCGCCAGAAGGATTGATCAACTGCATACGATCAACGCGCGAGTAGGCTGGAATTGGCTGGGAGTTGATCGGAATCCGAATCATGTACGGATCGTCCACCGCTTCCACACTGGCGAAGGGATTGAGCGGCACTCCTGCCAGCCACAGCGTACCACCGATGCCAACGAGCATCAGTGTCAACAATCCAAAACCACCCAACAGCAAGCGAGGTAGTCGTGAACGGCTGGATGAATTGCGATAGTTTCGAGAAGGCATTGGAGATCACTTCAAAGATTTTTGTTCGTATTAATGCATCCTTGCAATCTTTCATCCGTCACTCGGGAGCACTAAAAACTTCACGTCGATAAATGGCTTGAGCCGAGATCACGCGGCGAAACGGCCTGACCGTTTGCACCATCACGCCCTGGGCTCCCAATCCATACTGGCCACCATAGGTACCCGCCAGAATCCCTCCAGATTGCAGCGGAGCTTCCGTCAGATCACCGGGAGCCTCATTCAACTCAATCACGCCGTCGTCGTCTGCCAAATTCGGTTGGCCAACGGTTGGTTCAAACGGACCGTCTGCATTTGGACGAAAGCCGCTCATCGCAGGCGACTGCACAGGGCAATTGATACGCAACGCAACAACGCCGCCATTATCAATGTTGAATGGATCGAGATTGTCATCGTTTTCGATTTCTTCAAGCACTGGCACCCAACGGATCGTTTCCACCCCGGTATCAGAACGCGACGTGACCAGCGGTATACCGACCGTCAAACCTGTTGACGACTCATCACTGAACAACAACGCGCCAGGGTAGCGAATCAAGTTGCGATCTGGCGTTCCATCACCATCAAAATCAGGGCGGTCAACAATCATCATCGTCGCCAATTGCTGATTCACGATCGGCCAATCTGGAATCACATCGGTAAAAAAAGACCCGCCCTCAGGAAGCGTGTCCAGGTCAAAGACCAAAAAGTCATCACTGTAGATTTCGCCGAGAAAACCATCGTCCAGTACGTCTTCAAAATTTGCGTTCGGAGGTAACGGCGTGCGTGATATCTCTCGCGCTGCGAGATCCGCAGCCGACTGAAGCCCTTGAGCAACATAGAGCGAATGTCCAAACGTCACGATCGCCGCCAGCAACATGTACAACACGAGTGCGACAACCGCGAACTCGACAAGCGATTGGCCGGCACGGGAACTCCTGTATTTTCCATGCAACTTCATAAATCCCCATTCATTCTTTCGGAATCACCCTCGAAAACGAAACACGTCGCCTGCATCCATTCATGCACTTTACATTTCCACGAAATCAGACAAGCGAAACGAAACCGATATACCAAATGAACCCAACTGTAATAGCAGGGACGTAGGCGTAGTCTCGTTGACCGCGAAACATCGCAACCAACGAGAGCACGCCACCAAAGATGGCCATACCGAACAGTAAAATGAAAATTCCTATAGGCCCCAGCAATAACCCGAGTGACGCAATCAATTTTGCGTCACCACCCCCCAATTTGGCAAACTGGAACAGGCTGTAGCCCACCAACAACCCAACGATTCCGCCGGCAATAACCCACGGCAATCCCAACCCCAACCAGCCAGCGGCGGACGCGATGATCGCAACAACCGCAATCACCACCGAGATCCAATCAGGAATCTCTCGGGAGCGAAAATCGCAAATGGTTGCAACCAGCAACAGCAGCAATGCGATGGTGAATGTAAGAGCTAACATGAACGTCTGATTTCGTTTCGATGCCTTGGCGTTAATGGAAAAACCACCCATGGCGAGACAAACTCGCCATGGATGTTCATTTTTCCTTCACACGGTTGAACCGTGATCGTGGATTACTCAGCTTCCAGGATAAGTCCACCGAAACCTTCAGCAGTTCCGTCCCCACCAAGAACATTGGCGTCGAGACGCCCAGTTCCTGAATTACCTGCGATAGCAGCAACGTCCAACGAAATCGGAGTGGTTGCATCTCCTTCGGCAGTTTCAATCAAAGCTCCACTTACGATCGGAGCATTGTCACCCGCATGAGCACCAGGCAAAATTGTTGCAACAGCTGAGATCAAGTCGCTGGTCTTGTGACCGAAGACTGAAACTGCAGCAGCACTGATCAACGCTACGCCAGCGATAATCAAACCGTACTCAACCAGGCCTTGGCCCTTCTTATTTCTAATCAACTTACGCATTTTGTTTTCCTTTAGAAAACGGAGTTAAAAAAACAGTAATGCTGCCAAATCTACATCCCGCGTGACCAGTGCAGCGCGTATACGGTGGCAGCGAACAATCCGCACACGCTTAAATTTTGGTAGCAACACGGCATACGCCGAGCGCATATATCTATCCTGACATTCATGAAAGGTGCCCCACCTCGCCGGCACAGCCGATAGGGTTTGGTCGGACCAGTTACCAACCGCACCGCACGAGGCGGGACGATTTATGGTTTCAATCCGGAAGAGAGGCAGAGGTACAGATTCGAGCAATGTGCGCAGCAAACCTATTTACTGACGACAAAGCTACTTAAGCTCACCTGGCTTTTGGTTAATTACCAAACTTTGACAGACGAACTGATAAACAGAGCAGGAGGGCCGCGTGGGCAAGCAACAAACCCACAAACCAAAGCGGGCGACTGAAAACAGAAAACTGTTACCGTTTCGCATAGACCATCAACAATCGGCAAGTCCAGCACAGCACACGCCGCACTGGTCACGCCAGACAAAGACTGGCAAACCGCACATCGGTCTGAATCGTGATTGCTCGACGACGACTCTTCACCGTTCGAAACGAACAGGTTTTCACCGGACTTTCCGTCTGATTCCGCGCAACAGCAATGCGAATGAGCGTGAGACGAGCCCGTTAGTACGTGACTGTGGCAATCCTGACAACAGTTTTCGCAAGAAGCAACGTGAATCCATGCAGGCACATGGCCCAACAAGATCAAGCTGCATAACAGAGCGGAGATTGATGCTCTAATTCGCGAGGTCGAGGTCATTTTCTAAGAAACAATTAGGAAATCGATGCCAGGTAATCGCTGGTATATGTTGTTTTGATGATCCGACCAAGGAACGTTGTCCAAGTACGGTAGTCGCGTCGATTTGGTTCGTCAACGAGGCAACCAGAAAGCACTTAAAAAAATTTTGCACATCGTAAGTGGCCCTACAGTTTGGTTTTGCCAACCGAACTTCGTTAACTGTGAAACTGTGCTGACTTCATTTCTGCCATTCTGAACTCGTTTATCGAAACGAATTCAATTCAAAACCCGGACCCAACCAACAATTTAAGCTAAACCAACTGCGATACGACCAGCTGCAAAAACGAAGTACACTCTAAACCAACCCGAGGTTCTGACTGCACCTGACCTGGTTGTGAATCGCACTTTAAAGACGACCCCAGCAAGCTATCCAAATTCGCTCTGACAACGCTGACACCATCGGAAGCCTGATCTTGATCCATCACGGCATTGATTTGCTGCTGGCATCCTATTGCCGAATTGAATGGTGAAAGAAAATGACTTGTGCTTCTCGAGAACCCAATATCTGGCTGGTTCCGTGGCGATTGGCGATTACACAAGCATGGCAGAGTCGAAAGCTCTGCCATGATTGCCAAAATTTGCAGCATACGCAAATGTTGGATATGCTTTCATTGCCGCTGATGTCCGCCGCGAACCCGACATTTC
>CAYUNP010000123.1:0-15507 GCA_964446085.1 uncultured Pirellulaceae bacterium | reverse complement strand
TCGACATCGCAGCGGCGTCGACCGTGCCGTTCATGGCGCTCATCGCACGATCAGCCGAAACGGCTTCTGCAGTGACGGTTCCAACCTTGAGGTCATTGATGTCATTGAACTGGGTGGCACTGCTACTGGCGACAGCAATGAAGTCAACATCATTGGCTTCGTTGAGGACTGTTTCCCCTTCGACCATCAATGCCAGACCAGCGGCATCGATCGTACCTGTTGCGATCTGGCTAACATCACCATTGACGTCAAGGAACAAATCACTTTCGCCAAGTGAAACTGCTTCTTCAAGAGTCAGATTACCTTCGGCAGTCAGCTTTACATCGTCGTCGGACGTCGTGATGCCAGTAATGGACATCTCAGCCGCATCAATCGTGCCGTTCATGGCCGCCATGGCGCGGTTAGCCGAAACGGCTTCAGCGGTCACAGTGCCGACCTTAAGGTCATTGATGTCGTTAAACTGGGTGGCGCTGTTGCTGTTAACAGCGAGAACATCGATATCGTTGGACTCATTCAGGACAGTTTCACCTTCAACCATCAGGGCCAAGCCCGCTGCATCGATCGTGCCTGTTGCGATCTGGCTAACGTCGCCATTGACGTCCAGAAACAGATCACCTGCGCCAAGACTCACCGCTTCTTCAAAAGTGAGATTGCCTTCAACAGTCAACTTCACATCGTCATCGGACGTTGTAATGCCGGTGAGCAGCACGGAAGGATTTGCGATCGCCACAGCCCCAATTTTGAGGTCATTGACGTCAGTATACTGAATTGCGCCGTCGGTCGATGCTGCAATCACATCAACGTCGTTGCTCGCGTTGTTAAGAATCGTACTACCGTCAACGTCAAGCGCCAGTCCAGTGGCTGAAATCGTTCCAGTAGCCAACTGCGTCACGTCTCCACGGGCATCAAGTAGCAAATTGCCACCCGAAACGGAAACCGCCTGTTCAAGAGTGAGGTTTCCATTGACCGTCAGTGCAACGTCTCCTCCAACGACATCGATACCGATATGCGATTCTGAAGTGCAGCTAGACACATAATTGACTGTATTGATCTTCAAATCGATGTCGTTGACGAATCGAAAATTATTGTCCAATCCGGCAGCCAAATTGTTAACCAGATTATTTCCGTCAAGGTCGACGCTACTGGCTCGGAACTCGGCATCGACCGAAGACCCGACCAGCAAATCGTTACTGCTGATGACACTTCCTGCACTCTGCGAAATCGCTGTATCGCTTTGCAACAGCACCTGTCCGTCAGCTGCAGTCGTAGTCAGATTACCGTCAAGCGTGAGCTCACCAGTAGTCAGACTGGTATCTCCCGCCCTGAGGAAAATATTGTCGACAGCGTTGACATCTCCTGCGGTCAAGTCATTGACATCGACAAACTCGACTGTGCTTCCAGTGGCAACGACCAGATTGAAGTCATTATCGTTAAGCCCGTCGCCAGTTAGGCTGTCGTCAGTTGTATCGCCGGTCGTGCCAGTTGGCTCAACCGCGCGGTCGGCTCCAGTAAGTTTGATTTCCCCCGTTCCTGCGTCGATGGTCGTGGTGCCCTCGACAGTGATCGCGGCGCTTTGAAAAACGTCCGAACCGAAGGTTGTCGTCAGATCAAAATTGCCTGCTCCGCCTGCTCCAGCATCAACGTTCACTCCAGAAATCGTCACGTCACCACAGGCAGACGCGAATGTAAGAGTGCTGATCTGGAGGTCAACCGAATTGGTTAGCTGTAAATCACCATCAACATCTGCTGCCAGGTTGTCGATGACATTGGACACACCAGTGGCCAAATCAAAATTTCCTGAGCCAGAGAGTAACAGGTCCGTCACATCGATAAAGAAAGTGTCAAGAAGAGAAACATTGTTAGCTTCCAGTAACAATTGATCTGCAATGATGTCCGTGCTGATCGTAATGTCATCAGCAATAAAGCGAAGTGAACCGCCTGCGGATACCAATCCACTATCAATGACCAGGCTGCCGCCAGTGGCAAGGACGATGTCTCCACTGGAAACTAAATCGATATCGCCTCCGAAGCTGTTGTCTTCAAAGCCATCTCCGTCGTTGTCTCCACCAGTCAGACAGATGTGCCCCGTTCCGGTGCTGATGGTCGTATCCCCGGCAACGATCACGGCGGCATCGCTATCCTGAAAGATATCACCATTGTTGGTGACCAGATTCAAATCACCCGTAGTATTGATTCCGACAACTTCGATACCATCACATTCAAGTCTGGAGATGGTGAAACCATCGGCATCGCTGTAGTTGAAAGTCCCGTCCACATCCGCGGCAAGGAAATCTGTGTTGTTGTTTGGGTTGGACAGGTCAATGAGGCCGCTTCCACTAACCTGCAAACTGTCTGTCGTGATCACTCCGGCAGCTGCCTGGGAAATCCCGTCTGTGCTTTGTAGAAAGACAAATGAAGAGTCAATGCTCTGGTTAATCGTGATACCATCGCCCGAGATTCGTGCTTTCACCGTGGCATCAACACCAGTGATGGCTTCCATGGTTCCGCACACTGAAGTGTAAGCCAGGCTTTCAATGGTGAGTGCGGTCGCATTGTTGAAAAACAATTCACCCGTGATATCAGCAGCAAGATTATTAACGTTGTTGTTGCCCGAAAGATCAAAGTCTCCGGTGCCCTCGTTGGCCAAGTCTCCACCAAGCAGCAGATCATTGGTCGCAATGATTCCGCCAGTTTGGGCGACTCCATTGGAGCTCTGCAGAAGCGTTTGCCCCAAAGCATCCGTTGTTGTGACGTTTCCAGTGAGTGTGAGTCCACCCGTTCCGCCGGTTCCGGCCCTGAGGAAGACATCATCCACGGCAGAAATGACTCCGGTCGTGAGTGCATTGACATCCACGATTTCAACGGTGCTGCCACTGGCATCGACAGTCCCAACAAAGTCGTTCGCCGGATCTGTGAGGCAGATTTCACCAGTTGCTGTCAGGTTCGATGTTCCACCAACGGAAACCGTAGCACTTTGAGAAAGGTCACCGGCAATTGTCAAACCCAGATTCCCATCAACGGTAAAGCCGGTGATGGATTCGACTGTGCCACAAACAGAAGTGTAAACAAGCGAAGTAAGATCCAGAGAGTTGATGTTGTTGAAAGTCAGACTGCCAGCCAGATCTGCAGCCAGATTGTTGACAACATTGTTTCCGCCAAGACCGAAGGCGCCACTGCCTTCAACTGCAAGATCTCCCCCGAGCAACAGGTCGTTGGTGGTGATGACTCCAGAACTTTGAGTCACTCCACTGGCACTTTGAATCAACACCTGTCCCGTTGCTGCAGTCGTCGTGACGTTTCCATCAAGCGTCAGTCCACCAGCGCCACCCGCTCCGGCTCTCAGAAAGACATCGTCGGTCGCCGTGATGTCTCCGGTCATAAGCGAATTTGCATCAACAATTTCTACCGTCGTTCCTGAAGCCGTAACGGTTCCCACAAAATCGTTCGTCGGATCGGTCAGACAGATCTCATCACTGGCTGTAATATTTGAAGTGCCACCAACATTGGCTGCTGCTGATTGAGTGATCGCTCCGGTTGCGCTCAAGACAAGATTAGCGCCAACGGTAACGCCTGTGATCGCTTCGGTCGTACCGCAATCAGAGGTGTAAGTCAGATCGGCGATTTCCAAATCAGCGGCGTTGTTAAAATTGAGACTTCCCTGAAGATTTGCGGCCAGGTTGTTTACGACATTGTTGGCGACAAGATCAAAAGTACCTGACCCTTCGACTGCCAGGTTGCCACCAAGCAACAAATCGTTCGTGGTGATGACTCCGGAAGTTTGTGTAACTCCGTCTGCACTCTGCAACAGAATTTGACCAGTTGCTGATGTTGTTGTCAGTCCTCCGTCAAGGACAAGTCCACCAACACCTGTGGCTCCAGCTCGGAGTAAGATGTTGTTGGTTGCTGTCGTTGCAGTGACTGTCAGATCCGACCTGTCAGACAATTCAATTGTCTCTCCCGATACTGTTACTGCTCCAACAAATTCGTTGTTAATATTTGTGAGGCAAATATCTCCTGTGGCAGCGAGTGTCGTTACTCCAGTTACGAAGACACGAGATTCCTGATTAAGGTCTCCATTGACGGTTACGACAAGATCACTGTCGGTAAGGACACCGACAATTGCTTCATTGGTACCGCAAACAGAATCATATGTCAGGTTTGCCAACACGAGTGATGCATCGTTGTTGAAAGTCAGGTCTCCGGCAACGTCAGCCGCAAGGTTATTGACAACGTTGGTTCCAGTGAGCGTAAAGTTGCCACCTCGCTCGATGCCCGCATTTCCGCCCAACAATAAATCGTTCGAGGTGATCACTCCAGCGTTTTGCGTCACACCACCAGAACTCTGTAGGAGAATTTGACCTGCGGCATCGGTAGTTGTCAGATTGCCATCAAGCGTAAGCAACCCAGTACCACCGGCGCCAGCGCGGAGAAAGATATCATCGACCGCGGTGATGGCTCCAACCGTCAGATCATTTGTATCCACAATTTCAACCGTGTCGCCCGATGCAGTCACCGTCCCGATAAAATCGTTGTCGGGATCTGTCAGGCAGATTTCATCGGAAGCTGTGAGGTTTGTGTCACCGGTAACGACAACCGCTTCCGTTTGCGTGAGTTGATCGTCGACATTGACATTCAGATTGCCACCAACGGTGACTCCAGTGACGGTAGATGTCGTGCAAACAGAAGTGTAGGTTAGCCCTCCAATCACCAAGGCAACGCTATTGGTGAAAACCAGATTGCCTGTCAGGTTTGCTGCCAGGATGTCAACAACATTGTTGCCACCAAGCATGAAGTCGCTGCCCTCTAGCAGCAGGCCGTTGGTCGTGATAACACCTGAATTCTGAGTGACGCCATCGGGACTCTGCAACAGCACGCGCCCGGTTGCGGAGGTCGTAGTCACCGTTCCATCAAGAGTAATTGAACCAGCACCATCTTCACCGGCGCCTACAAACACTCCAGTTGCACCGGAGATTTCCAGAACCTCAATGTCGTCTGCCGCAACGATATTTGCAGATCCAGTGCTCGCCTGAATATCCTGAATCGTGAGACTTCCTGTTCCCCGGACAGCCACGTCCGCTGCATTGATTTCAATGATCGAACCGTCGTCAAACTCAAGCTTGCCTGCAGCATCGACAGCGGTTGTTGCCGCACCACCACCAACCTCATCGGTGGCATTGATCTGAATCGTGCCGCCAGAACTGATGTCGATTACAAGATCGTCCTGAAGGTCATTGATGCTGCCCCCCGTTGTCGTAATGTCGACGTTACCGCTGGCACTCACTGATCCAATCTGGATGTCACCAGTAGTGGAAATGTCGACCAAACCGTCATCGGTTGAAATGGTATCGAGGTTCAAGCCACCCGTTGCATCGACGTTGATATCGCCTGTCATCGTGGTGGCTGTCAGCAAACCACCGACCTGCGTATTGTTGAGCGTGATTGCTCCGTTCGCGGTGACCGTTGCGTCGCCCGATGTTTGCATGCTGGTCGCATCAAACTGATTGGTGTCATTAAAGATTGCCGTTGTGGCATTTTGGACGTCAACAATTGTGAAGTCGTTCGCCTGGTCGAGCGTGATATCGTCGACCGCAGAAATTGAGAGCGTTCCGCCGTGCGTGATTGATGAAGCAGCGTCCTGTGTGAGTGAGCCAAAGTTCGAACTGGCTCCGTCCTGCTCGAATGTCAGATCACCGCCAAAGTCAAAATTTCCAAACTCAACATCGAACGCGTCTGCTGTCGTGCCACGAGAAAGGATGGAAGAAATGATGCCTGCCGTATTGTCCAGAGTCAGCACGTTGCTGCCATTGCCAGTGACGCCAGCAACATCGACACCATCCCAACTACCTTCGGACAAGGTGATCTCGTAGGTATCCGGCGCAATTTCCTCGAACCGAACTTCGTTTCCGACCATCGCATCGGAATCCTCGAAATCAGAGAGGGTGAGCTCACCCGTCATCGCATCAAACCCGAAGTCGGCATTGAGCAGGCGGCGACGTTCAAGTTTTTCGTGGCCTGCGAGGCGTGCGGTGATGCCATCTTCCGCTACTTGTTTGCTTTTTTTCATCCAACCCACCTTATACCCAAACATCACAGGAACGATCGCAATCCCAATTGACGACCCAAACTCTCCAGCTTTGAAATGCTGCGAACTTTATGTGTCCAGTTTAAGGATAATTATCAAGAATACCGAACGTCCTACCGATTTCATTCACAGTACCATTTTTGGAAAGATAAGCGCGATGTTTCCATTCAAATCTTCTATCATCATTTCCGTGCTTTTGGGTGGACTAATTGCCTTTACGGATGATGCTCAGGCATGTCAAACAGAGGTCCACGCCTCGAGCAGCGTCAGTTCCCGGCGAAGCCCTCCGGATAATCGGATCAGGTTGTCTGACAGCAACTCTGAGCCCAAAGCCCCAACGTCCGAGCGCAAGCTTTCGGATGCCAACATTCGCACTATTTCGGATAGGCGGCATATCTCATCCAATGCGATTCACGATCTGCCATCATCGCACCGAAAGTTGTCTGATAGCCAGCGTAAGCTGACTGATAGTGTTCGCACGTTGACCGACAATGTCCGCTCGCTTTCAAACACTCCACACAACCAGCAGACAGAATCTTGGAATCGCCCGCCAGCTGTCAGCAAACTCAGCTTCATGAGCAGTCGTCGCATTCAGTCAGATGCGAACATATCCAATGTTCAACTCTCAAAAGTAGAACCTGCAACAGTCGGTTCACAAGGTTTGCCCAGTTGGGGATCGATCAAAACTGTCAAGCGTTCACTGGGAGATGTTGGCAAAACAAAGCTGATCGCGTCGGTAGCTCAACACACCATCGAGCCTGTGAATGCTGCCATCGAAACCGGCATCTCACATCGCCGAAACGCAACTCGGCAGATGGCGTACGTGAATCCTCAGGAGTTCATTCCAAATTCGGAATCAGTTAGTTCCCCAGTTCTTTCCCAGTCCACGAGAAGGAATTTTCGAAACGCCGTGAGTCAGGGGACAGATGCGGTGATCTCAAGACCCAATTTGGTAGATCCCGAATCGTTTCGAGTTCGTGCCGGAAGCAATAGCGGAGAAAGTCGAAGTCTTTCGAGTGGCAATTCTCAATATAGCACGCCCAATGCAAGCTCTGCAGGAACCTCAAAAGGCCCAACTTTTCACAATGCTTCCGCTCGTCGAAAAACGAACTGGAAGGGTCTGCCTCAGGATAACATTGAAACTGATTTGCTGCCGCAGGACACATCTGAACTGGATTCTGCCGACACAGGGATCACTCGAAACATTGCCGATACCGACGATACCGACGATGAGGATCGAGTCAATCTCGTCGAACTGGGAACAGGCTATGGCAATGAAGATACGGCAGCAGCACTGCCGCCCGTTGGAGCCGTCGACCAAAGCCTTGGGTATGATCCGCTGATGCAGGCCTTCAGCTCCCATACGATTGGAGACCCCTACATCGCAAGTCGCAGCTACGCTCCGCAGTACCGTGTTGACGCGACGGGAAAAGTCAAAACGTGGAGAACTCCCAACCTCAAACACAGGCCTCTTTACTTTGAAGATGCTGCACTGGAACGACACGGCCAAAGCTTGCCGAAAATGCAGCCCGTTGTTTCAGGTGCACGTTTCTTTTCAACGCTTGTGTTGCTTCCTCAAAAAGTCCTTGCAACTCCGCCGACCGAATGCGTCCATCCCGTTGGCTATGGCCGTCCAGGGAACTGCGTTCCGAAAGTCCGGGAAACGTTGCCACGAAGAGACGAGTAGTCGACCAGTGCACGTTGTGGCAACCTAGCTTTCGTCCCAGCTTCCGCCGTCGGAACCGGACTCGGACGGATCATCAAAGCCCACACGCTTTTGCATTTCCGAAAGCGAACTCTGGTCGCCATCGAGAAGCAGTTGTAGCAACTGCGGAAAGTCCAATTTGCACCAGCGAATCGTATCGCGAATTCGATAGGAAATTGGTGAATGCCTTTCGGTCTTGTAAAAGAACTCCGCGATCTTCTCAAGCATCTTGATCGCCTGATCGCGATCCACGATTTCACCAGACGCAATCTGGGGTGCGGCCACTCCTTCACTTTCGGCTTCAACTTCTTCTTCGTCTTCAACTGGAGGATAGCCAGTGCAGCTGTCCGTCGCGAGGTTGCGAACAATCGAAGTCATTCGTTCAACGCTTTCAACGAATTGAAAATTGACGATTTCGAATGTGTTGTCACCCAGAATTGCTCCAAGAGCACTATTCGCTTCCCGAGCACGTTCACAGGAACGTTCCAGTGCACCCACCAGATTTACGTAGAAGTTAACCGACGAGCTCGATGCGTCCGAGGCATAGCGGGCTTCGACACTTGGGTCGGAACCTTTCAACTTTGCCTTTTGCAGCAAAACGTATGGAAGGTTTTTGGACTCGGTGATTGGTAGATAAAGGAACAACTTGTAGTTATCAGTGACTTTGTCGTCATTGCCGATGTATACGCCGCGTCGTAAAAAACCACCAAGCTTCTCATTGTCACGCGGATACGCCTTGTCTCCATAACGAATTGCCAACTCGCGAACTACCGTCAGTCCGGCTTCAAATCCTTCCGGGCCATAAATGATGAGCATCAGATGAGGCAAGTAAGAAGCCAACAAAATTGATTTACTCTTCTCGGCAAGGCAATCCACAATCAGGTCGACAAGACCGTCTGCGTCACGGCCGACGCTGGGCATGTCAAACGTATCGAGACTGTCATCTCTGAAGGCTGTGCCAAACGCCTCACGTAGATCCTTGTGGATGCTGTCGCCAGTCGTTTCGATCTGGGAAATGACCGAACTGGCAGGTTCCTCTGATTCTCCGCACGGATCATCACCGTCAATGGGAGCCAAGCATCTTCGAACGTAGTCGTTGAGGATGTCGTTGTTGAATTCCGGCTCAAAGTCTTCCATCTCATCGCCAGATTCTTCGCTTGAATCAGAACTTACAGTTTCGTCATCAGTTGTGTTCTCTTGATCCTGAGCGTCTTCGTCCGGTTGCGTCTCTTCTTCTGGAGTCGAATCCGTGTTTTCGTCCTCAGCGGATTCTTGCTGATCCTCAACGAGTGTTTCGTCTTCTTCGTTCAGTTCATCATTCATTTGAATTCAAGCCGTTTGTGTTTGCTGGATTGAAAAACAGAGGCTACTTGTGCTCACGGATCGCATGTGCCAAGCAGTTCCGAACCGAGCGTTTTGAGAATACGCGCGTGAGTTCGACTTCCCCATGAGCGGCTTTTGCCAAGTTGACTTGCGGCCTCTGCTAACGATTGTCCTTCAAAATACGTCAGAGTCACCAATTGCTTTTCATCATCTGGCAAATTCTTGATCGCCTCGTGCAGTTTCTGCGACAGTTCGTTGTTTTCTGCGGCTTCGTCGGGCGCAACGTCATCTCCCAGAAGTTGGTTCTCGAAGGGATTTTCCGAATCTGCTGACGAAAACACATATACCATCGCCAGGCTTTCGACATTGTTCGCAAACCACCTCGCATCACTTTCCTGACTGGGTTCAGTCGAATCATCTGAATTGGCAGCAACAGCGGCGTTTGCCATCTGCATCGCCTTGTACTTGCGGTACTCGGCACGAGTCGTCCAGTTCATCCTGGCTATCCCGTCGTAAATCGCTCCTTTGATGCGATAGTAAGCATACGATGAAAATTTGGTTCCAGGCTGTGGTTGATAGGTTCTGGACGCTTGTGCCAGGCCAACCTGACCGTAAGACACCACGTCGTCATAGGTGATAAATCTGGGAAGGCGTTTATGGATCTGCTGCGCCAGAGAAATAACCAATGGCTGATGATTTTCGATTCTTGACTCAAATGTTTCCATCGTTCGCCTAACCCTGTATTTTGCCAACGATCGAATTCCAGAGTCTTTCAAGCCTTTCGTTCGCCAGTGGATCATCATATAGACTGCTCGCAATCCAGTTTACGCAGTCTTCAAAGTCCAAAGAGAGCGAATCGGCTTTGGTTGACTGTAGAACGCACCGAACCAATTCACACACGTTTTCAAAATCAAAGGTAGAGCGAAGCCGATTTTCCCTGACGTAGGCTGTCAGTTTTTCGTGAAGACTGTCTCCGTCGAGCTGACTCTTCGTCTGCTCCAGCAAGGACTCAAGAATTTCCTCGCGATCACCCGTATCGGCCGGGTTGGACGATTCCTGTTCCTCGTTGTCGAATTGCTTTCCCTGGTTTTCCGGATTGGTTTCATTCATGCTCCACCTCACATACTTCTGAACATACAGATGCCAACAATCACAATAATCACCAAAGAAAAAAGAAACAAAAAGGAAGAAAGTACCGAAAACGTTCGGTCTTTGGAAATTGCTTTTTCAGACCAACTACTGGTTTCCGAGAACTCATCACATTTTGCAAACACCCCGCTCAAAAATCCGCGTTCGGCCGGGTGCTCCCCCGTCGACGCAAAGTAACAACCCGCCAAAGCGAGGTCAGTGGATTCGCCGTTGGGGCTTTCAGAGGGACTCCAAATAATTGAGTTTTCAAACAGGTGCTCAAGTCGTTGTTGGAACTGCTGCCGGATTCGAATGACCAGTTTATAGAGTTCCTTGTTCTGAGCTGCACGCGCCAACTGACTACTTTTGGACCATCGGTTGATCACCCAATCCTCAAAAGAATCACAGGCTCGAGTGATCTGCAGATCGAGATTTTTCTTTTCGATCGTTGGAATATCCTCGACCTGACACCCAGCGCCAAATCGTCCGGTGGCCGCTCGTTTACTTCCCAACAGGTTTTGCAGTTTTGGAAATCCCTGGTCTTTCTCCATTGACGTAAAAACGAAAGCGACCGGGAACACGACGTCGGCAGACTCACGCAATTCCAACAAGTCCTTTCTGATCGCGGCACAAATGGATTTGTAGTTTTCGCGTTGGATGAATTTGTCGAAAGGAATCGCAACAACAACCCCGTGAAACGGGATTTCGCCTGCAGTTTTGGAAAGCATTAACTTCGAAAGGTATTCAATGCGTTCGGATCGGGTATCGTCGTCCTCTCCATAGTTTTCCTCAATCTCGTCCACCTGTTCGTCAGATGATTTGGAACCGGCTTTTCCAAAACTGCCCGAGTCGTGGACATCAATCGAATCGTTGGGATCCAAAGATGCACCAAATTGTTCGACCGAATTTCCGTAGTCAACTTCACTGGTTTGGGCTCCGCCACCGATGCTGACATCTTCAGACCAACCCGGAACACCAACCGACACCTGCAACGTACCGCCCCCCGCAAAAGACGTACTGCCAGCTGATCTCGACTTGATCCGTTCCACACGCTCGTTTGTATGCGAGATCTTTTTCAAATGCAGGTAGAGATTTTCGGTGGTACCAAACCAGTGCATCCACTCATTCGATCCTCCGGGCAGCGCATCAACTTTCTTGTCCTTCATTTCGGCGTGCATCGCTTTCGATATCGGAAGGCTGGATCCGAGCACGAGGTAGCGATTGAAGTCAAACCAGTCGAGCGCCTGCTTTTCTCTCCAACCTTCGAGAGAATTCCAACATCGATCAATTTCCGGATAAAGCGAAGGCTTGTCACGTGTCGCCATACGGACGCCAAAGTAGACAAGCAGCGAGATACCGAAAGCGAGCACGAAATAAAGGATGTCGTCAACAATTTCGAAGCCGGTCAGGACTACTTTGGGGTAAGTGCCATCGGAAAATCTGCGCAAAAGAATGGCGATTAAAATAAAAGTCGCCAGGCAAAAAAAGAACGCAAGTGCAATTCGGGCCGCCATGGAAAGCGAGCGCGACTTGCTGCCCAAGAACCTGCCAAAGAAGCGTCCCAGGTAAACGTTGAGTACCTTGAAGGGGTACAACGCATTCTCAAACATCACGATTATCGAGCTGAGACCACGCATGAACTGCTTTCTTAGTTGTTGCTGCTGATGATGAAAATCAAAATGGCCAATGACGTGACCAGAACGGTAACAAACAGGAACAGGCTGTTGGTGAATGAACGGTAGCCATCAAGAGGAAGGTTCTGCCATTCATCCCACTGGGTATTCCCCCACGATTCTTTCGGTCGCTGCTTGCGAATTCGCGAAATTCTACCCGCAGCCTGCTTCTGCCATTCGGCATCAGTCAGTGGAAGGTTCTTTGGAACCACCGACTTGTCACCGGTTTGGTAGATCCCGTGGTAGCCGAACATGAAACATATATAGAAGACCTCGAAAGCGTCGAAGTAGCCTTTGGTGTACGCCAATTCCGCCCGAAGAAAAAACTCACTGTAGGCGTTACCCATTTTGAAATAGTGGGATTCCAGTGTTTCGTCTTTCCAACGGTTGTGGTTGAGAATGATCTCGGAATCGACCCACGCTACCAGTGCGTAGGCTGCGTACTTCCATTGCCGGTCCGTATCCATCTCGGTGTTGACTCGATCGAACTCGCCTCGGAGTTCGACCGTCAGTTCATTGATGGTCATGCGAGCCGATCTCTCAATGATATCCAGCAGGCTGGAGAGGAGAGGGTCGACAACTTTTTGGTAATCTGGCGACATAAATTGAAGACTTGTTTTTGTCGAGATCAACTCGACTGCTTTTTAACTGCAAACAGGGAAACTCGGTACTGAAAAGTCTTTTGGTCAATTGAGACCGTAACGCGCTCTGTTCCAAGATCGGTTCTTGGTGTCTGGAGGTTTTGCTGATCAATTCTCAGACAAAGAGTACCTGACTGCTGAACAGCATCCCAGTATCCATTGCGTTTTATGTCGAAATAGACCCAACCATCTCTCTTGGGTAAGTTCGCCTTACTACGTTCTGCATTGGAAAAAGTGACACCTTCTTCGCGCTGGACGAAGTAACGGTCGATTTTCTCATGGCTTCCCATTTTCCAATAGAACTCGCTGGCGTCGCCGAGGTACTCCCGAAAGAAGATCTTACTGTCCTCTTTCGTCATCCAATCGTAGTTGAACGCCAGGTAAAGCTGCCACTCACTTTGAAACAGATCCGGCGGAACTGCGGCTTTCATGATGACATCGGTGCCAGACTCCGTTTGCATGGACTCGGCAATCAAAGGAACCCGTTTGATGTCGGTATCTGCCGGTGGCACGAAATTTCGTTCAATTCTCTGCCACGACCAGGAAAGTGCCTGATAGATATCGTCGTGATCGTATCGAGGATAATTGACAAACCGCTCCCGATCCGGGTCGACGATTGATAGTTGCCCAATCAACTGACAAAAATGTTGAAAGACCTGAAACGGATGACAGCCGGGTGACTGATTATGAGTTACCAGCCATCCGCGTAGCTGACTAAGTACAAAATATCGATAGAGGGGTTCACCAAGCTCCTGATTGGAAATTCCGGAGACGCCAAAGCCAGCGGCATCGAGGTAGTCAATCAACAATCGGAGATACCCCGAGAGTCGGTCCTCCATTTTTCGGAAATGCTGTTTCGACTCTTCTGTGGCAAGTGAAACCGTTGTTGGTGGAAGGAACGTAGAAGAAACTCTTGGGATTTGACCTCCTGCTGATTCGGTCAATTCCAGGCGGGCTATCGGCATGTATTCGAAATCGAGACTTCGCTGGTCGGAGCAGGTCAGCACGGCCTTCAGCTTCTTGAAGACGATTGAGCGGTCGTTGCCACCACTGTAGAGATCGAAAACCGATTCTTCGTACTCGAAAAAACGCGAATTATCGGTGTCGGTGGAAACGTTGGGACTATTGGGTTTAGCGACCGAAAAAGCCAGGAATACGGTAACGGGCTGATTGGATTCCAGCCTCTTCCTGACTTCTCCATCATCGCAGGAACGCAAATCGAGGCGCGGAACCTCGCCGCCAATAAAGGAGAAAAGAGTGCCACCTTTTGTACGCCCTGACGCACGATCGATCGTGAACTGCCAGTCATCGAAACCCGATGTATCAACTTGGACATCCCGAAAACCGTATTCGAACGGCCCAGAAACGTTGGCACTGATGCCCAGCTGTTGTTGGAAATGAGCCTCTTGCCGCTGAAAATGTTGCGGCAGCAGAAACATGCCCTCCTTCCACGAGATAGAGTGATGTTTCATCGTGCATTATGTTCCCAAAAATTCCGCTTAAACCCGTGGACCAGCATACCTACACGATAAGATCGTATTCAAGGGGAAAATAGGACGGTTGACTTGGAGGATCAGTCTTTTTTTGGCAACAAATATTCAAAGTCGACGTACATTCCCAAAAGAACGCATTAGTGTAGAGGTCCCTTGAGCCGCATTTTTCTCCACCCTGAAGACCCCAGATTCGGAGATTCTATCCGCCTTCTGGTTGGTCAATTTTGCACAGTCGGATCATCGTCGGCTGCTGACCACTGTCTGCGCGCTGCGGGCATTGAGGCCATGCACTGCCGTATCGGCTGCCGACTCAATGGCGGATTTCTTGAATGCATCAACGATGAGTCAGTTGTTTTGGTCAACGGGGTCCCAAGAACCCGGGCACGCCTGACCAATGGTGACCGGATCAAGATCGGAATCGTCGAATTGACAGTCGATCTGCCAGAGAAGGCTGAGAAACGAAGCTTTTCGGTTTCTTTCGAAGATGACGATAGTCCGGACGGTGTGGGCACGATCGCCGCTGAAGCTTCGCCGAAAACCGAAAATCAAAACACAGAAATCGAACCTGAACCAGCTTCATCTGCAAAATTTGATGACTGGATTGAAACAGAAGACGAGACGGAAACGAAAGAATTTGATTTCAGCGAAGACCACGAAGCAGATAAAGTAGACACGGTCGAAGCATCTGATCGCGAATCAGATTTGGCTTTGACAGATCATGAGCCCGACATCGAGATTTCAACTCCGAAAGATGAAATCACTGACACGCAGTCCAAGCCCCCTGAACGTGAGCGAAAAGCTGTCTTCGAATTTGATTCTGTCGATGCCGAGAATACGCCTTTCACTGACGAAGATCTCGCTGCGTTAGAAAATAAGGGAGAAACCGTTTCCTCCCAAAACGCCAATTTCTTTTCCGCCGATCTTGAGTTTGCCAACGTCAATCAGGGTGCGATCACATCAAACGAGGATGCGACCACATCGAATGTGGACGCGGATAACGACCGCAGTATCGAGCCATTCGACGCCCAGAGCAGTATTCCCGGCGGTTCGTCACAGGGAGGCAAGTTTTGGAAATGGATCGGAGATCGGGTTGTTTCTGCCCTGGCATTGATTGAGCAGCGTGAAGAGCGTCCTGTTTGCTACTTCGTAAACGAACACGTGGAACTTAACCAATGTTCATTTGAGGAAGTCACCGAAGCGGTTACCAGTCGCAAGCAGAATTCCATTTATCTTCTCTCAAACAACGACCCAACGGAAGTGACGCGATTTCTTGTCGCGAAGCGTTGGAATGAGAGAATGCGTCATCCGGAAGCGCTCAGCATGTCGATTTCGATTCTTCCTGCCCGTCACGTCAACGCGCTTTTCGATCAAGTCGATGCTGTTGTGCTCGTCCAGAAAAGCGAAGTTTGCCTGGTTCGAATCGACGGCGGCCAGTAAACGACGACGACTACTGAGGCGTTGA
>CAYUNP010000122.1:14342-15799 GCA_964446085.1 uncultured Pirellulaceae bacterium | reverse complement strand
CTCCGGCTCTGAAATGCGCAACTTCAAAACGCTAGAGTTCAATTTAAAGTCTCAAGCTTCCTGTCTGAGCCAGTCGATTCCATGCAATTTAATCCTCGTGAGTTTCTCCATCAGCAGCGGCAAAACCTGCACACTCGTTTTGTCACCGGTTGGAAAAGCCAGGCGGTTTTCGAATTCATCACATTCGGAATCAAGCAAGCATGGGCCTGCCTCTTCGGTGCGTTGATGCTGGCGACTCTGGTTCTTACGTTCCTGTTTTATCCGGAATCTGCGTCGCTGCCGCGATACGATTTCGTGACCCTGGTTGCCATCTCGATTCAGGTTCTGCTATTGCTCTTTCGTCTTGAAACGCTGGAAGAAGCTCGAATCATCATGCTCTTTCACATCGTTGGCACGGTGATGGAAGTTTTTAAAACGCATGCCGGTTCGTGGATCTATCCGGAACCCAGTTATCTGAACATCATGGGCGTCCCGATGTTCTCTGGTTTCATGTATGCCAGCGTTGGCAGTTACATTGCACGTGTCTGGCGAATTTTTGATTTCGAATTCGATCGCTTTCCACGCCTGCGTTGGCAAGCCATTCTTGCGGTGTTGATTTACATCAACTTTTTCTCGCATCATTACACGTTTGATATTCGCTGGGCGTTATTTGTTACGTCGGTGGTGCTCTACGGACCAAGCGTCATCTGGTTCAAAGCCGACGAGGAACATCGTTGGATGCCATTGTTGCTCGGCATGGTGTTGTTCGCGATGTTCATATGGTTCGCAGAAAACATTGGAACGTTCGCTCGAGCGTGGACTTATCCATCACAGAAAAAGGGCTGGCATATGGTCTCGGTTAGCAAGCTTGGTGCGTGGTACTTGCTAATGATCATCAGTTTTGTTTTGGTCGCCTGCATTCATAAACCAACGCGGCGAGATCAGCAAAAAAGTGTCGCTGACAATGTCGCAAGTTGAAGTCCGTATTTTTTGTTCGTGGCAGGTTATCATGCGCGCAGGATTGTTCTTTCTGTGTGTTTTTTGACAGGATTTACATGATGAACATGATCTGTGAACTTGCATTGAGTTGGCGTGAAACAGATTGCCAGCTTGCAGCAACGAAACGTGCTCAACGCTGCGCGCCAGTACGGCGCCTGATCGACTGATCAAATCAGGTCTGACGAACGACTAAAATCCTCGCTACTTCGGAAATCCCGCTGCCCGACGAACCTTTCGATCCTTGGCGTACTTCATCCGAGCCACAATCGGCTTGATCGGCCAGAGTTCCTTCCAGGTGATGAGGTAGGCTCCTGGTAGAGTGGCAACGAAATGGGATCCCTGCTCAATCACGCTCGGAGCAGGAGACTGGTAAGGATTGCTGACTTGTGGCGTCGCCGTTGAATTATCGTGCTCAAGTTGTTTTAGTTTGAGACGACCTGCCGATGCTGCTTTGATTAATTCACCATGAATGCCCGTAG
>CAYUNP010000122.1:0-14242 GCA_964446085.1 uncultured Pirellulaceae bacterium | reverse complement strand
AGCATCGACGAGCAAATCGCTTTGTCAAAAACAGTGACTCGTGTCGATTGGTGCAGATTCGTTTCTGAATTCGTGGCAGTCCGAGCATGTCGTCATTATGTTGATTCTGCCTGAGTTGCCCGACTTGGTCTGGGAAATCAGCGTCCAGAGCAATGGCATACAGATTTACTGCATCTGCACAGCAAGTTCAATTTTGTTACGAAGCCACTCGCATGAGGCGAGAAAGAGATAGCTTCCCATCGACTGACGACCTGTCTTGAAGAAAGCCAGACCGCGTTGACCGCTGTGCAGCGATTGGCTGATTTCGTCTTCGAGAGTTAGTTCGGCCGAAAAGCGGGGAGTCAACAATTCAAACGCTGGCCCGTTTTCGGATTCGCTGCCCGCTGGCTTCACTGGTAGTGAACCGCCTGCAAAAGCACAGAGGCTTGGGTGCGTTGTGGCCGTGGATGCTCGTGGGTTGACGCGGCTGAATCGGGATTTGAAAACAGGCATGCCGGGAATCGCGACGCGAATCTCCTGCCCCTGATTCTCCTTGACTGAATCGAAGTCGCGTTGATCCATTGAAACGATGACTTCTTTTGAATGATGACGTGCGACGTTGAGCACTGGATCGCCCTGCTCTACGAATTGCCCCTGCATGTTTTGTAGCTGACGCTGGAAAACAAAGCCGTCAAACGGAGCACGGATTTCAAGTGATTTTGCCATGCGTGTTTTTTCTTTGAGCTGTTTTTCGAGCCCCGTCAGGCGTTCCTCTTCAATCGTTGCCAGACCAAGTTCTTCGTCCTGTTGGTGAATGCGAACCTGAATTCGCGAACCATCGACATCGCAAGAAAGCTCGATAACTTCGTCCAGCAGTTCCTGATTACGCAATCGAACCAGCAAGTCGCCTTTTTTGACTGTGTCTCCCGAAGCAACCAGTACTTCCTGAATGAAACCAGGCGATTCGGCCCGTAAAATTGTCTCGTTGGCAAACTGAACGACCGCTGGAGCTGATTTGGTTGCTGGAGCACCCAAAACGAAAAACAGCAATCCGGCGATACACGCGATGGTGCCCAGGCTGATGGCCAATCGTCGTGGCGAAACGGGATGTTTGGCTTTGCTACCGATGGTTTGTTGATACTGTTGGTAAAGCGGCATGGCGATCCACAGTGTGGCACCGATGGCGGCAAGCAACACGCCGAAGTTCGGAAGCAGAACACTGGCTCCGATCGTCAAACTGATGGAAATCAGCATCTTCCAGAAGAAAGCCATCGTTCCGTAGATCGCACAACGCCAGAATTCGCCGCTTGGAATCAGGTTCGGCGTGGTCGGTGTTCCGAAAACCAGACTCTTCAATCGATCACCAAACCACTTCGTTCCTTTCGGATACAGATTCGCCACGCCCAACAAATCCGACAAAATAAAGTAGCCATCGAAACGCATCAGCGGGTTGGCATTGAACAGGATCGTGGTGACGCTGGACATGATGAACAGTTGAAACGCCGCGTCGGCGACGAGGCCTTCGGTCTGGCTCCAGACGATGACTGAGATGAACGCGATGAAAAGTTCCACGTACATTCCGGCAGCGGCAACGACGATGCGATGCCAGCGACTTGAAAATCGCCACATTGAAGTTACGTTGACATAGGCCATTGGTGTGAACAACAACATTAACACGCCCGCTTCTGGAACTTCACCGCCGTATTTTCGGCATGCGACTCCGTGAGCGGCTTCGTGAATGATCTTCAGGATCAGCCAGAACGCCAACATCCAGATCCAGCCATTGCCGGACAGGATTCCGGTTGAAGCGCCACCCATGGCGTCCCATTGTGACCAGATGGTTTTCAGTCCGACGACGGCGACAACACACCAAAGGACAAAGAACGCTTTCGAGAACGCCCATTTGGCGATTGGCGAAATTGCGTTCAGCGCACGCGTTGGATTGAAGAGTTTTACTTTGAACGAAATCGGATTCATTTTTCCGATCAAGCTCGCTTTTTGTAACGATTTGACTTGTGAGTTGATACGTTTGCTGCTGTCGATTGATTCGCAGAAAGCCAGGTTGGATTGAATGAGCCATTGGCAAATCTGGACGGCAAAAGCATCATGATCTTCGTCGCCATCAAGTTCGGCGGCCAGTTCAGCCATCGTTCTCTTGCCGTCGATCGTGGAAATCAAAGCGAACTCTCGCAGCCCGATTTGAAAGAACTTGTTGCGAACCGGATCTTCCACGACCACAAAGCGCTTGCCCTGTTGGGACCGTGTTTCGAATCGCAGTTCCTGTCGCAAGTTCAGTGTCGCATTGAGCCACTGCGCATTTGGATCTTCCATCGGTGGCATTGCAGGAGTGTTCATGTTGTCTCCTACCAGATGGTCCAACAGCGAATCGATTCCCAGGCGTTATGGAACAGATTCCAACCGATGGGGCTCCATGATGTTTTTACTTTTGCAGTTCCCTTCATGCCGGGTCGAATCACTGCATCATCGTCCGCAAGTTTGACGTCAGCCACGAACACGGCCTCATCGTTGAGCACTTCAGCGCTGGGATGGACTGTGTTGACTTCGCCGTAGAAAGTTCGGTAGGGAAACGCATTGAGTTTGATGGCGACACTGTTGGTGTCACGTACGTATTGAATCTCTGATTCGGGAATCGCGACTTCTGCCAACATGGCGTCCAGTGGAGCAACTTCGAAGAGCGTTTGTCCGATCTCCATCGTCGCGCCCTGAGCCTTGTCCAGATCGCCACTGATTACGATGCCATCGTAGGGACTACGAATTTCCAGCCGTGAAAGCTGATCTTTGAGTGACTTCATTTGTGTGCCGAGTTTTCGCATTTCACTGCGAGCGATCTGCGACTGGGCGACTTCGCCCTGAGCCAGAGCTGAAGAGTGACGTCGGCGGGCTGCCTGGTATTCGGCTTCAATGCCGGTCAGTTCCAGACGCAGTTGTTGCCCGTCCATGTAAGCCAACACCTGATCTTTGGCGACAACTTCGCCGGGCCGAACGATGGCTTTTTCCAGTGGTCCGGTATAAGGCGCCGAAACGAATCGTCGAGTCACCGGTTGAATTTCACAATCGCAGGCGATGCGATAGGGAATCGGAATGCACATCAACAGTGCCACCGCAGCAGCAGCTTTCCAGCCGATTTGAAACCAGTTTTTGGAAGGAATACTCCTGATTCGCTCCGTGACCATCTCGTGTGTGCCAAGGTTGGCGCGGCGCACCAGATCCAGGTGCACTCCGTTGATGGCTGCGAACTGTTGCAGTTGAGTCAGCTGAGTTTCAGAGAACGATTCGTTTCCGCCAGCGACAAGAATCGAACCCGTTGGATTTCCTTCATTGTCCGACGTCGCAACGCAAACACAGGACGTGAAACGATTGGCTTTGCAGTACGCTTCGAGTGCCAGCGTTTGCACGGCGTTCGCATTGGTGGTTGTGGGGGAGTAGATGATTGGTTCGTCAGCAGCGATTCCCTGACTGGCGGCGGATTGAATGACGCGGGAAGACTCGCTGTGTGGATCGAACTGTTCGACTTCTGATACCGCGAGAATGCTGGACTGTTCAGGCTTGGCGCCATCACAGTAGACGACCTGGCTCATGCCGAGCAATCGTCTAAGGTGATTGACCATGTAGTTTGCAGCTTCGCGTTTTGAACTGGAACGATCCATCAAACTGCAAAGCGAGAGGGCATCGCCCATGAATTTGGTCTGTGTTTGGCTGCGCTGGAGTTCGTTTTGCTTGATCCAGTGTTCGATAGCCTGTGTTCCCAGCTTCAAAATCCACTGGTGTCGCGTGGTCGATTGGTTGGAGTCAACAAAACATCCAGCCAGAACCATGTTGAACTGATCGATACTGATGGCGACTGCCGATGCAACGATCGAGTGATTTTCGCTGATTCGCACAACCCCCAAATCGCCCGTTGTCATGGTCTGTTGAAGCAAATGATCGAGCTTGTCACCAGCGACATCGGCGACTGATTTTGAATTTTCGTCTGTCAGAGGATGAATCTGAAGACTGCCAGATTGCGGGTCGGGTTGTCCAATCCAGACGGCCAGACATTCAGTTTCACGGCAGACGATCTCCGTGACACCTCGAATCAGTGGCGTGAGTTGTTCCGACGCCATCGCCAATTGGCGTAGCTCCGCACCGATCGAACTGGTTTCGATTGCTGCTGGAGTTGGCTGAATCGCCTTTGCCTCAATGGATTGAGGACGCGAAGTTTGGGTTGATTCGGACATGTTCGCCGACAGATGGGGGAGCTGGTTGGGGTTCGGAGAGGCCTCCGGCCTGTCTTTGCCGTGCAACAGGCCAAAAGAGGCTGACCTGTTTCACGTTTGGTTTTGACTTTGAACTAGATATTCAAAGTGCAAATTTCACCGGCACGGAAATTGTTGTCGTGGTTTTCAAACACGAGCTTGATTTCAACCGTTTGACTTTGAGCATCAGTGCTGACACCGACCGAATGAACGGTTGCGATGACTGACTTGCCGCTTTCAAATTTCAGTTCAAACTCTTTGCCAACTCTGAACTCACCGGCTTGTGAAACCGGAATGTTAAACGTTGACTTCAGGCGATCGATCTGAACAATCGTCACGACTTCCGGGCGAATCGGAGAAAGGAACTCTCCTTCGCGACGGTGTACTTTGGAGATGACGCCGCTCATGGGAGCCGTGATTAAACGACGCGAGTACTGAATTTGAGCACGCTGTTTTTCCATGCCGCGGATAGCTGCTTCTTCACGAGCTGCGTTGTGCTTGGATTCTGCGATGGACAATTCCATTTCGCTGCGGATCAATTCACTTTGGCTTGCATGGCCGCTTTGGTTCATGCGGCGAAGACGATCGCCGATCAAACGACGCTTTTCCAGTGCTTTGCGTGTCGCGTCAAGTTGGCTTGTGGCTTTCGCCAATTCCGTTGCAATTTCAAGTTGAACTTTCTGAACGCGGTCATCAAGTCGTGCGATTACATCGCCTTTGTTGACGTGTGAACCTTCGTCAAATTTGAGCTCAGCGATGGCGCCGGCCTCATCACTGGAAAGTTCAATACTGCGAAACGGCTCAGTGAACCCCTCGATCTGTCCATGAGATACGGCTGCGAACGTGAAAAACGTCAGGCATGTGCCGATCACAAAAAGGATCATTTGCGCGAGTGATTTTGGAGATTGCTGAAACTGGTTGGTGAACATGATTCGATCTGCAATTTGGGTTTGTTTTTTCGGTTCCAACGAGGGACTCTTTCAATAAAGAGAAGCTCTTGAGATAAAGGAACTCTTTCGAACCCTAGCTTACGCTTGGCGCCCGACCGCACCGTGACCGGAAAAACGCGGCTGGCTCACACAGGTCAGGCGAACATTCTGCAGATTCGATACAATCGGAATTATGACCTCACTACCCTCCCCTGATATTGTCCATGAACAACGCGGAATCATTGTCTTCAACAAACCTCCGGGCTTACTGACGCAGGCGCCTCCGGGGATCGACAGCCTCGAATTGCGGGCTCGTCAGTTTCTGATGAAGCGGGAGGATGTCCAATCAAAGATCTATCTGACTCCCGTTCACAGGCTTGATCGGCCGGTTTCGGGCCTGATTGTGTTTGCACGCAACGTGCGGGCTGCCAAACGGGTGTCGAGCCAGTTCCAACAGCGGACCGTGACGAAAAAGTACCTGGCGTGGGTTGAAGGTGCGATCGATTCTGAGGGTGAGTTGCTGGAGGACTTTATGCGAAAGATCCCTGACGAGGCGAAATCAGAAGTCGTCGCCCAAAATCACGGGGATGCAAAGCATGCCGCGCTGCGATTCACGGTGAAACAACGAAAGCCGGAAGCAACCCTGGTCGAGATTGAATTGCTAACCGGTCGAACGCATCAGATTCGTTTGCAGTTTGCGTCACGAGGCCACGCAGTGCTTGGTGATGCACTCTATGGATCAGGTATTCCATTTGGTGAACAAACGGTGGATCAGCGACTGCGGCAAATTGCGCTGCATGCGTGGCGGATCGAGTTTGATCACCCGATCGACGATGGAAGAGTGGAATTGCAGATAGAGCCTGCCTGGGAGATTTGAGTTCAGCGGTTTGCAACTGTGGCTGCGGCGTCTCGCCGCAGTTCTTTTGATCCACTACTGCGGTGGGACGCTGCAGCCACAATTGAGCGAGATGCAACTACCTATTCTGTTGACCTACCGCGGCGGGACGCCGCAGCCACAATTGAATGCAACTGGCAGAAACTCAAAACTTCTTCGCGCTTGTGTTTGCTACCGAGCATGATCGAATTTCGAGATCAGGCCTTCGATCTCGACATGAAACTGCCAGCGCTGTTGCAATTTCTGCAGATAGCCAAGTTTGGTTTTGGCGAAAAGTTGTTGGGCTGACAACAATTCAAGGTATGGGGTTTCTCCCTGGCGATAACCTTCGCTGGCCAGTTCAAGTGCTTCGGCGGCTTTGGGCAGCAACTCCATATCAAGCGATTCAAGCTGGATCCTGGCATCCACATAGCTGGACCACGCGTTGGTCAAACGGTCTCTGAGTTCAAGGACTTTCTGATCGGCTGCGTGGAGTGAAGTCTCAACGTTTTGGCGCGCCTGAAAAATGGCTCCCTGGTTGCGGTTGTTTCTGGGAATCGGCAATCCAACCTGAAATCCACCCACGACCTCGTCAGTGGTGAAATCGTACTGCAAGGTTGTTTGCCAGGTGACGTTTGGAATTGGAACGGCGGACTGCTGTGCCAGTTGACGCCGCGCCTGCTCTACGCTGGCGAGTTTCCCGGAAAGTTCCGGGTGGTTTTCAAGCATCCGGTCGAAAGCAAACTCAAAGTCATCCATCGCAGGAATGTCACGAACATCGCCCGCCAGTGATTCCAGTTTGACTTCGGTGTCGCCAAGCAGCGAAGCGAGACTGCGAAGAGCACTCGTTCTTCTGTTGTGAGCCTGTCGAACCATCATTTCTGCACTGCGCAATTCTACCTGTGAACGAAGCACCGGAGCTTTGGCGATTTCCTGGGCTTCGAAAAGCTTTCCGGATATCTGAGCCGACTTTCGAAGCACTTCGGCCAGTTCCTGAGTTTGCCGCACCGATTCCTGGGCCAACAGGACGTTGTAGTAGCGTTGCCTCAGATCAATCAGCAATTTTTGTCGCGTTGCATCCAGTTTGTTACCAGCGACATCCAATTCCGAAGAGACAACCGACTGCGCGAGTCCGAGCTTGTTTCCTCTGACGACCTGTTGACCATAGAAGACTCCGTAACGCCCCGCGCCGTCGTCGGCATTGATGTCGTCAGAGATGATGCCCACGTTGGGGTTGGGGGGCAAACCTGCTTGAAGCTGCTTACCCGTTAGCGCCGAGAGTTCAGATTGAGCTTTCAGAATCGAAGGGTGCGTCGACAGGAGAATGTTCTCAAGTGAGGCCAGCGTGACGGCGCCATTGAGCGGCAGTACAGATGGTTGAGCCGTATCCTCAACTTCCAGGAGTTCTTCATTCTCAACGTCGTCTTCAACGGTCAGTGGAATCAAGCCAACCGTTTGGTTGTCACTGTCTGCAACTTGATGTGAGACCTGACGTGAACTGAATTTGTGAACCGTTCTGGAAACTGGTTCGTGCGTAGAAGAAAGCAGTTTTGGCTTTGAGGCCGTCGATCGACAGCCAACGTGAAGCGAGACGACAGCGCATGCAAAAGCGCAGGTTAAACCCTGAACCAAATTGCGCGGCAGCGACATGTGAAACCCGGCGGCGTGAACAGCTTGGGAATGAAGAAAGGAATTACTTCTGAAAGTGGCTGGGGCGTCTCGCCACAGCGGCTGTGAAACTGGGCGCAATGCCACAGCCATATTGGTTTTCGAAGTTACTCTTTCTTCATCCCTACCTACCGAGTTGTATCGAAATTTCCGGGTTTTCCGATCAATCCACGTTGTGAGTTGGTGCCGATGAAGGCAACCTTCCGCGACGGCGCTGTTAAAGTCTCACGGTTGAGTAGAGTCTCTGCCCTGCTATCGCATCACGGCGTCATTCTGCCACCAGATCGGATCATTGCCGCCCAGCAAGATTTCACGTTCCTGATTCACTGGCGAAATGTAAACCAGCTCATGTCGCAAGCGATGTTCCTCTCGTTGATCGGACTCAATCGCGGACAATTCGTAGGCCAACGCCTGGTCCAGACCTTCAGGACGTAACTCCAACTGCGATACTGGAGCAACGTATTCCACTGGAATCGAAAACGGATCGAGATTGCTCGCTGGCTCGACGACAGGAATTGGAACAGGTCTGGAAACGGCTTCCACGAATTCGCGTTGGCGAGGCGCGAAATCGATTCGTTGGCCATTGCCGTCGTATTGCGCGGGTTGAACCTGTGACTCATACACATCTTTGTGAGCAGGCAGAATTCGCACGTCGGCTCCCAGAGAATGGAAGATGTCACGAATATGATCATGGCAAGTGAACATCAAAATTTGATATCCGTTTCGCGAGAAGTCGTAAAGAACCTCAGCTGCATTGCGAGCCCGTTGGCCATCGAAGTTGACCAGTACATCATCGAGCACCATTGGAATCAGGGCACCGCGACGCGCGTAAGCACCAACCAAAGCCAGGCGTAGACTCAGAAAGACTGCTTCCCGTGTTCCGCGACTGAGCTTGTCAACCGCGATGGATTCATCGTTCACGTTATCGACGAGAAGTTCTTCTCCGGTCATTCGCGTCCAGATGCGCGTGTATTTTCCGTCGCTTAGCTTTTCCAGATAGGTAGAGGCTTCCAGGAGCGTTTCCGGTTGGCGTTTTGATTCGTAAGATTCGCGAATCAATTCCAGCATCTGTGTGCTGGCGCCAAGTTCCTGCCATTTGAGTTTCAACTGACCAATTTCCGACTCGATCGAATTGAGTTCCAGTCGAACTTCATCCAGCCGCGAATCGTCACCGAGCGCTTTGACTTCCTGCATCAGTTCACCACGAAGTTGCATCAGTCGATTCTGCTCTTCGCGATCGAGTTCAACTTCGTGTTGCAGCGACTCCCAGCGTTTCTCAAGACCCGTCGAGCCGTAAGTGCCAAAGATTTCCTGAAGCTCTTCATGCTTGAACTGTTTGCCGATTGCGAGGCGGATTTGATCGTCCAGTTCGGCACGCTTGCGTTCCAGTTTTCGGCGTTGAAGATGGCGTTGAGCGACTTGTCGATAGGCTTCCTCGGACTCTGCGCCGACGGCAGCCAGCAAACGCTGCTTGATTCCCAACTGTCGATCCAGTTCGCGTTTCGTTTTGTTGAGCCTTGATCGAAGCGACTTGTACTTGGTGGCAAGTTCCTTGCGAGCCGAAACGTGAATTCGTTGTTCGTTAATCGCTCGCGAGATCAATGTGAGGCGATCAGAGAGCCCCGTTTGATCGAAAGGCAGTCCGGTTTCGTGCAGTGTTGACTCGATGCGTTGTTGAATCGTGGAGATCTCTTTTTGTTTCAGCTCCTGTTCGCTGCGAAGCTGACTCAGTCTCGTATTGAATCCCGAGATTCGATCACTTCGACTGATGATTTCCTTCAACTGTTCGGGCTCCAGTGGCTCCGGCAGGCCTGCCGTTCGCAGTGCCGACCGCCAGGTTTTGTCCGCTGTTTCCAGTTCGCGTTCCCTGATCTGTATCTTGCGACGACCGTCTTCCATCGACATCTTTGTGTTCTCGACTCGATGTTCAAGCGGAACAAGGTCCGTAAGTCGGTTGAGCCGGTTGGTTGCCGTTTCGAGTTCCAGATCGAATTGAGTGATCGACTCTGGCGGCAGTTGTTTCTCGATCTCATCACGTTCCCGTTTGGATCGCTTGAGCTGTTGTCTGACGATGTCGATTTGGTGTCGGTAGTCGTCCAACTGCTCTTTGGCCAGTTTCTCCCAGTGGTACTTGATGCCCATTGAGATTGCCAGTCCACCGGCTCCCAGGAACAACATCAACAAGCCAACATTGCGGCTGCTTTCGCCAATGCCACTAAAGCCAGAGCTGGCTGTCGAGAGCATTCCCAGACCCAGCAGGATGAAGCCCAGGATGAACACGCCGCCGACGACGGCAAGTTTTTCCACAGGCAAAACCTGTTCTGCAACGACAGAGTCAATCTCCCGCTCCAGGCTGGAACGGGAACGATTGAGTTTTTCAATTTTCTCTTCCAACTCAACGCGACGCTTGAGCCGATTGACGTAGGTGCTGGTTTCTTCCAGTGATTCTGAAACGCCCAGTTCGGACCGTGACTTCGTGAGTCGTTGATTGTGCTGGCCAAGATCAAACTGATGCTTCTCAAGATCCTGTTTGGTGGCTTCGAGCGTCTCACGAGCATCGACCAGGCGATCTCCGACGGCTTCGAGTTGTTTGAAGCCAGCGCCGCCGATTTCGCGAACGTCCTTTGCTTGCAGCTTCATCTTGGGGCCAAGATTGTTGACTTCGCTGGTGAGCGTCGTTTCAATTCGTCTGATTTCGTCCTGGATGTTTTCGGTTTGCCGTTCCAGTGACTGAACCCAGGGCGCATGTTCGCTGATCGCTTCGATTCGCGACTTTTGTGACCACAGATGCCGATTGATCGGCAAGGCCATGGCTTCTTTCTTGATCAAACGCCGCTGGCTGCGAACCTGTTCGATTCGCTCCTTCTGCTGAGCGATCTTCATGTTGACTTCGTCGAGTTTCTTGACGGAAACGTCGCGTTCGTCGGGTAGTTTTGCATAAGTCGCGATTTGATCGCGGACAACGGTTCTACTTTGCCAGCGTTCGGAGATTTGTATCGCAATTTCGACCAGACGTGCTTCGCGTTCCGTTTTCTTGAGCTTTGTTTTGAGATCTGCGAGCAGGTGATTGACGTCGGTTGTCTCTGACGCGATTCGCGACCAGCGTTTTGCATTCTGTTTCAGTTGATCGATTTCGCGCAACAGTTTTTGACGGCGATCACTCAGCGTTTGCAAACGGGAGTCAGCTTTTGGGTTTGCAGACCAGATCTTTTCGCGCCGACTTTTCAGATCGCGCATCACGTCAATCAGGGAAACGCGATCCAGTCCACTGGTCAGACGATAGAGGTACTCCGACGCGGCCGTGCTGTTGAGGGCACCAAGTTCCTGGATCTCACGAAGGCCAATGGCAAACACGTTGTTGAAAATGGATTCGTCCACATCCGCCATCAAGCTGGCCAGATGGGCGCTTCCATGAACCGAGCCATCGTGTTCGTCAGTGACCGTAAGATCGCCTACCGGGTCGGAATGACGATTCGGATCGACGTGTCGAGCGATATCCCAGGTTCCATTCCCTGTGGCGATGTTCATGCCGCCGCCGGCAAGCCCGCCGTAGACCGGAGGCGTGTACTTATCCAGACGTCCTGGCGAGAAACCAAACATCATTGAACGAACGAATTGCATCAGCGTTGTTTTGCCGGCTTCGTTGTATCCGTGGAAAATGGTCATGTCTGCGGACAACGAATCGACATCGAGTCCTTTCCAGACGCCAAATCCGTCGACTTGCAAATCAGTAATTTTCACTGCACGCTCCCTGTCATGTGTCGCCGTGGCTTCCAGCCGCGACATGGTGTTCTCAAAATCTTTTCGCTACTACGAAGCTTCCCGTAGGTCGTCAACTTCTTCTGCTATTTCAGTGTGTGAAATCTCTTCCACGTGTTTGTGTCCTGCCAGATAATTCACGCCGATCATGGCGGCGCGTCTGAGTGTGATGTCGCGTCGCTCCCGTGTTATGTGAGCTACCGAAGCCATCATGTCGCCTTTGACGGTGTCGGGCATGTACTCATGCAAGTTCAGCTTCAACGAATCGTCGCTTTGGTAGCGTCCAACGGCGCGAAGGTACTCGCCCAGGATCGTGTCCTCTTCGTACCACTCCATCGGTAGTGACTTTGGCGTTTCGACATCAACTTTTGTCGACCACAGCCCTCGATCTCCCCGGCCGAACTCGTCGCGGAGCCATTCCAGGATTTCACTGCTCCATTCTTCCTGTCGAATACGCGGGTTGAAATCTCCTTCGGTGTTAAGAAACCAGCGAGAGAGGACGATTTGATCGGTCGTGTCGGAAATGATTTTCAATGCTCTTTCTGCGAGCACATCTTTCAGTTCCTGCATTCCGACGTTTTCGGTGATCGCAATTTTTTGAGGTAGCCAGCGAACGCGATCGCAGCTTACCGATTGAACCTTGATTTTTCCGGAAGCATCGATGCGAACGAAATTGAACCCGTGAATACCGGACTCTTTGGGAACTCGACCCTGCGTCGTTCCTGGCCAGGCAACGACCGAACCGCTGCGATCAAGGCGATTGGATTTGTGTCGTCCTCCCATCGCCCAGTAATGAATGTTGTCAGCGTTAAGGTTGCTGGACTCAAAGTCACCATGTGTCAACGCGATGTTGATGCCTTCTCCCACAGGTGCTGCAAATGCGTCTCCGTTGCGACGTTTGGCATCAAAGCCCGATGCGAGAATCGTGGCGATTCGTTTTTCGCCGCGCAAGTGCTGGACTTCTTCAACAACCGTTGATGAAAACGTTACAACCGTTTCCGGAAGTTCAATCGAACTGGGCCAACGATCGGGATGATCCGTTTCACCAGCGCACCAGTAAACATGAATCCCGTGTTGAGCCAGTTTCTGAAAGTTGTTCAACAGGAATGAAGGTGCTCGGGCGGAACCTGAGTCGTGGTCGAACAGGTCTCCTGAAAGCAAAACGAAATCAACGCGTTCGGTGAGCGCAAAATCGAACACGCGCTGTGCTGCTTCGTATGGCGCCGACGCAAGCGTTTGGATAAGGTGCTTGGGGATTTCCGACAGGCCTGAAATGGGGCGGTCGAGATGGAAATCCGAAGCGTGGACGAACTTGATTGGGTCGGACATCAGGTGCCCTCCTTGCGCCTGCATGCATGTGTAAAAGCGAAGTTTACCCAATCCCCGCAACTGCTCAAACACCAGTCGGGACAGGTGGCATAGACCTTCTGACGTGTGATTGGTCGGGGATCAAACGACCGCGATGGGAGGCGCTGGCATGCCCTGCTTTCGGCTGTGGCACCTGGCACGATTCCGCCTAAAGGCGGTACTACAAACATCGCCGACAAAATCCACAGCCTCTTCGGCCTGTATTTCGATGCCACTAATAAAGAGCATGTTGCAGATCGGGCATCCTTGCTAGCATACCGCCATGACCAACTTAGCCAACAACGCCAACTTCATTTTCGCGTCCTGCCAGGCAGGTTCCGAAGCCGCACTCCGCAAGGAGATTCCCGCCAACCATCCGGAACTCAAGCTCGCCTTCTCGCGGCCGGGCTTTGTGACGTTCAAGGTTGATCCGGAAAATCGATTGCCGGATCGATACACGCTTAAATCAACGTTGGCCAGAACAAGTGGCTGGTCGTTGGGTCGCGCGGAGTCCGACAACAGTTCTGAAATCATCGCGGCCATCGTTGAGAATGCTGGTGATGTTTTGGCTCAAGCGGACGTGATTCATGTCTGGGAACGTGATCGCAAAATTCCTGGAGCAGGCGGATTTGAGCCAGGAGTTTCCGTGTTGGCTGACGAAGCGGGACAGCAGTTGATCGCGGCCATGAAGTTGGCTCCTGAAAAATTCAGGAAAGAGCCCACGCTAAATAAATCTGCCAAACCAGATTCAATTGTGTTCGACGTTTGCATCGTCGAGCCGAATCAATGGTGGTTCGGATTCCATGAAGCCAACTCGACGGCAGGTCGCTGGCCGGGCGGTGTTCCGATGTTCGACACCGATGCCGATGTAGCCAGTCGTGCATACTTCAAACTAAAAGAAGCGCTTCTGTGGTCTGGCCTGCCTGTTTCGGCCGGTGATGTTTGTGCGGAGATTGGCAGTGCCCCCGGTGGCGCTTGTCAGCTGTTGTTGGAGATGGACGCGAAAGTGATCGCCATCGATCCTGCAGAAATGGAACCGGAACTTCTCAAGCACGAAAACCTGAACCATATTCGACGTCGCGGTCATGAAGTCAGGAAGCGCGATTTTCGAGATGTACGTTGGCTGTTCGCCGACATCACGATGGTTCCTAATTACACCCTGGATACGGTATCTGAAATCGTGGCTCACGATTCGGTCAACATCAAGGGAATGGCTCTGACGTTGAAGCTCACGAATTGGGAACTGTTGGAATCGGTTCCCGCCTGGATTCAACGTGTGAAGGATCTTGGGTTCAAGTACGTGCGAACCCGTCAACTTGCCTTTAACCGCCAGGAGATTTGTCTAATTGCGGCAAAGGACAAGTTTATCGTTCGATCGGGCAAGAAGCGATCGTAGTTCATTGTGGCTGCGGCTAGTGCCAAAGGCACGT
>CAYUNP010000121.1:0-15883 GCA_964446085.1 uncultured Pirellulaceae bacterium | reverse complement strand
GCACCTCCGCCTGGTGTTACGACCTGAGCACCAACGGTGCCTGGTGACGAAAGCATTAACGCAGTTAGCAATGCAGGAAGTACAATGGCTGTCAGGCTTCGGAAACTGTAGGTACGGTTCATTGTCTGCTCACGGTTTGGGTTTGAGGCGATGCCAAAATGAATGTCAGATGAGGGTTGTATCGACAGCTGTGCGTCTCAAGAACATGAAACCCGATTTTCACCGCAAGGTCGCGGCCCTTGTAAGTGGAAAAACTGGTAAACTTTACGCGAAATTCAATGTTGGAAACGTAAATGCGAAACCAGCCCCATTCAAGCGGGGTTAATCCGCGTGTAATAGCCAAATTTGCGCCCTCACCTCACGACTCTCAAATGAATCATATCTCACTCTTTAATCGCCCTGTGACAGCACGAATTAGTTTTCCTGGAGTTCTGGTTGCTGCGACGATGTTGGCGATGTTGACTGCTCCAATGTCTTCGACCGCTTTGGGGCAGCGAGATCCTGATCGGCCAAAAATTGAAACTTTGCTCCCAGAGACGACATTGGCCATTCTCCAGGTTGCCGACGTTCGGGACCTGATGGGAAAACTGCAGGCCACTGAAGGGATGGCATTCTTTGAAGAGGAAGATGTCGCCCCGCTCGCGGAGCGAATCTTTGAAGAAGGACGAAATGCTTACGAAAAAGTAGAAGAAGATGTTGGGCTGTCCTTGGACGAGATCCAATCGCTCCCTTCGGGTGAGATGGTTATTGCGCTTGTCGCGCCGCGGCGAAAAAAGCCCGCGCTGTTGTTTATTGTTGAAGTCGACGACGACAATGAGGCAGTGGACAAAGCCCTGAAGGTGGTAGAAGAAAAATCAGAAGTAGATGGAGAGAAAGTTGAAGATGGTGAACTCGAAGCGGGAGTTGAAGTCAGGAAGATGATGCTCGATGATCAGCGAGTTTTCATGGCGCGACGCGATGGCTTGGTGATTTATTGCCAGAATGAAGATGTGCTAAACGACATTTTTCTTCGTTGGGATGGCCAGGGAGATGATCTCAAAGCTCGCCCGCTTACAAACAACAGAAGTTTCGTCACGATTATGAATCGGTGTGCCAGCAAGAAGGGGCTGGAGCCCGAATTGAAGTTCTTTGTCAATCCAATTGCCCTGTACAAAAGCTTTGCTCGCGTCCAGGCGGAGATGCAGGCTGGATTGCTCATGATCGCTCCACTTGGTCTGGACAGCCTCGAGGGTTTTGGTGGTGCTGTAATTCTGGGTGACGAAGATTACGACATGATCTTTCGCGGGCACTTGCATCTCTCAAGTCCACGTAAGGGGGTCACAAAGGTTATTTCGCTCAAGCCAGATGATTACGAACTGGAAGATTGGATGCCCAGTGAAGCCCACTCTTACATGACGACCAGTTGGGACGTTCCCCAGATGTACAACGAGATTCGACGGCTTGTTGATTTGTTGGGCGAAGGCACGTTCGACAATTTTGTTAAAGAGAACATTGACGATGAAATGGAAATGTCCTTCGAAAACGAAGTTCTGGCACAGTTTTCCGGTCGGATTTCGCTTTCACAAATAACTTCGGTCCCCGGCAAAATGAACTCCTCGTCGTGGATCGTTGGCATGCGTCTGAAAGATACCGATGAAGCAACAGAAGTCGCTGAGAAGATTGTTGAATTTCTCAATGGTGACGACGGTAACATCGAAGCCAAGATGCACGAAGGCGTCAAGTACTGGTCTGTCAGTCAGGATTCAATTGATGAACGAAATGAACGTCGTGAAAAGCGACGGCGAGAGCGGGCCAAACAACGTGGACGTGAATTTAATGACAATAGTAAGTTTCGGGCGACGCTTCGGATTCCCCGCCCAACGGTCTCAATCGTAGAAGACACGCTAATTTTCACTGACAGTATTGAGGCTTTTGAACAAGTGGTTGCGACTTCCAATGGCGATGCCGAGTCACTTAAAAACGATGCTGATTTTATCGCCATGCAAGAAAAGATGATCAAGCTGCTGGGCACCGACATGCCGGTTGCCATGTCGTACTCACAGCCTGAAAAACAGCTTCAGGCATTCATTGAGTACGCGAGTTCCGATGCTACAAAAACCCTCGTCGACTCATATTCAGAAGATAATGAGTTCTTCAAAGTACTTAAAGGCGTCATGGACGATCACGAGTTGCCTTCGATGGAAGTTTGGAGTAAATACCTGAAGCCACAAGGTTGGTTCGCAACATCGGACGATCAAGGTTATCACATGCTCTGGTTCCAGGAAAAATTGCATCTGGAGGACTAACTGTAGTCTGGATCAACTGATTTGATCGCGGCTTAAAAACTGCGATGATGAACATTGTGGACGTTGCGTTTCCAGAATGAAGAAACATGGCGGGCTTTCTGGCTGACGACTTTCGAAGGCAGGTCTGTCGATCATCATTGAATAGCCGGGGCTCAACGTCGCCGTGGCGATCAAGTCAATTCTCGCGCGCTGCGAAAACCAATGTATGAAAGATTCCGGCAGTGCAGGAAGGAATAGCAACGTGGAAGCAGATTTCCGCAGACAAGCTTTGCGTCGCTATGGTCGACGAATAGCAACGGGTTTTTTTGTCGGCACGATCTGCCTGTTTGCGTTTTTTCTACTGACGCCGTGGTTCCACGACCCACTGGAGTCTTTGCTGGGCGAAACCACGTTCTTCTGGCTCTACGCAATCTCTGCATTCGCGTCGCTTGTCGTGCCCAACGGTGTAGTCATGTTCTTTGCACTTGGAGACGGGTGGCTCTATTGCCCAAACTGCGGCAATGATTTCACCAATGCTCGTTCGGCCCGCCACATCAACCAACATTCACAATGCAAAAATTGCAAATCTCCTGTTGAAATCTCTCCAGTCAAGAATTCCGAACTTCGGTTTGACCTTTGCTACATGCTTGGTGGACTTTGGTTGTTGTGCGGAATCGGTTTTATGATGATTCGATTTCTTTGAAACCAACGTGTCGCCGCAGATGTTGTTTCGTCGGCATGCTCATATTGGCACCGATGTTTTCACTGGGTTCGACTGCGTTAATATGCTTAACAGCGACGATGCTCACTGCTGCAAAGCTGCAATTGAAACGACATCTTCGGAAGCCAGAGCACGGTTGTAAATTCGCACGTCGTCGATCCGCCCATCGAAAGTGCTTTTGATGTACCTTCCAATTTCCAGCGCGGAGCCTCTGTCTGTCCGTTTCGTGGTCAACTCGTCGGAAGTACGCAGAATGCCATCGATGTACAGGCTCGATTTCCCCTTCGCTGAATCAAATACGACCGCAACGTGATACCAGCGGTCAATGACCAACGGCGATTTGCGCGTAGAGACCGCGTTAATCGGTTGCCCACCTCCTCCCACGGCGGCTGAAAGCAAGTTGGCTGGCTTGGTTTGTCCAAAACCAAAACGATAATTGCCATATTTGGAAACGATTCCTGAATTGCCCTTCCAATTATCAGCTCTGATCCAGGCCGCGATCGACATGTTGCTTCTATCAAGATCGAGCTTGTCCCCGATGCGCACGTAGCCAGATTTGCCCAGACGAATACAGCCACCAAGTTTCCCTTCACGATCCCAATTCGCGCCATCTCGCAATTGACCGTTTAAGTCACCTGAAGAATCTTTAGCAACATCGGTGTTTCCGGTTTCATCAAACGTCCAATGAGCAACCAATCCGGAATGAATGTCGCCATCAGGAGGAAAAAGTGGATCGCTATCCATGGTGATATTTCCCAATCCCGGAGGTGTAGGAAAGCCGTTGTCAATAAACTCGCAATGATCGAATTGCGGGTTACTGAAGGGCGCACCGTCATCAGAATGAAAGTGCAACACTCGTTGAAATTTGGAATTGATAAAACGGGTGTTCAGATTCGGGCGATAGGTCTGGGCCAAAACATAGCTGTCTCTAAAGGTGCATTCTCTGAACTCATTGTTGGAAGCTGGCGCCTCCCAAACGTCATTTACGTTTTCGAAGTGATGGTAGTGAAAGACAATCGAATTCCTTGAATTGCGAAATTCACACTTCCTGAACACGTTTCCCGAAGCGGGCTTCTCGCTTCCATCTGGCGCACGATTGGTTCTTCTGAATGTTACGCCCGATATAACACCTTGCCCGTCTATCAGGCAATTTATGAAATTGTTCCTGTTGGCCTCCGTCGATAAGTGAATCGAACCTCGCTTGATCGTGCAATCACGATAAGTATTGTTTTCGACGATTTCAGGTCCACGATTATTTACGGAAGAGAGGAACATGCCTTCCGAAATGCCAAACGACTTGCATTGGGAAAAATGGTTGTTACTTCCACCATAAGTTGTAAACCCGTGCCCGTTGTGTGGTGGGTTGCCTTCTCTTCTCAATTCGCAGCTGGCAACCCGGTTTTCGTTACCATTGACGACGAGGTAATAGTCAGTCCCATTATTAGGCGATCCGTCTTCCCAAAAGCAATAAGATTGACAATGTTCGATCAGATTGTTGTTGCCGTTGATGGAGATGTTTGTGCCCCATGAATTTCCAACAACACAGTGTCGGACTATGTTTCTGTTTCCAGCGCATACGATTCCGGAGCCTCCAAATGATTTGGGGTCTCTGCCCGTAACGGACGTTACGACAATGTTCTCAAACGTAATGTTCCTCGGTTTTATATTTGGCGAGTAAATGTAGGCGCCCACCCCCAAATACTTCTCAATCTGGAAATTGCGTACTGCGACGTTGACGTTTCTGTGGTCGAGTCGAAAACCGAAGCTTCTGGCTGATTCGCCGTTGAGCAAGGGCATTCTGGTTTCATCCAGAGCGTCACCAAGCTTGTAGTTGTAGGTTGCTGGGTCAATCGGTTCGAAGTTCTGTTGGCAACCTTCAAACACAACGTTTTTAATTCCTGTGGTCAGGAGGACTTCTTCTTTGTACTCTCCAGGTGCCACCCAGACTTTGTACTTGTACGGGGCGCCACGGTTTTGCGATTGATGTTTTTTGACCGCCTTCGCCGCTTCCGTAATCGTTTTAAAAGGCGACCGTCGACTACCGATTCCAAACCGGCGTTTTTTGTTGGCAGACACATAGTAGTCGAGAAAGAACCTGGCGTTCGGAACGCTTTCATCCGCACCAATTTCGCTGGCAGTATCCTGGGCGACTAGAGCACTGGGGTGTATGAATGCAACAAAAAGGAACAGCAAGACTGCCAATGAAAAACAGGTTGCCAGAGGATTCTTCATTGGGTGATTTCGTGCAGTTGAAAACTTTAAGGTGCCGTATTGCTATCCGCGCAGGAAATCTTTGTCAAGAATTCCCATTCCTGAAACAAATAAATCACATGAATTGGTTTGACAACATGCTGTCATGACGCATGAACCTGAATGGTTTTACCGGAAACTTCCCACAATGCGGTAGATCGATAGAGACAGAACGAAATGTCGATCCGCGGGTATATTTCCCAACGGTAAAAAAAGGATCGCCGACTGTTTCAAGAAGTCGGCAGTCGCAGAGCTGCGATATCCCTACCCTTCTTTGCCTTGCAGGTATGCGGCCGTAATTGGGTCTTTAGCGTTTTCAAAAACCTGATCTGCGGGCCCTGATTCAATCAGTTTCCCCATGCCGTTTTCAAACCAGAACATGGCAACATGGTCTGCGATACGTTGAGCCTGTGCCAAATTGTGCGTCACGATCAGGACCGTCGTCTGGGAACTGATGCTGGCGATCAGGTCCTCAACCCTGCGAGACGAAACAGGATCCAGTGCACTACACGGTTCATCAAACAGCAGGACTTCCGGGTTCAGTGCCAACGCCCGTGCGATGCAAAGTCGTTGCTGCTGCCCGCCAGACAAATTCAATGCAGAATCGTTCAAGCGATCTTTGACTTCACTCCACAAACCGACATCATTGAGCACTTTTTCGGTTCGCTGGTCCAGTTCTGATCGTTGTCTGACTCCATGTTCCCGAAGCGCAAGCTGAACATTCTTCTTGATGGACAGCGGAAATGGAGATGGCTTCTGAAAAATCATGCCAACACGTTTTCGAAGATCAATCATGTCCAGATTTGACTGGCCGTAGATTTCCTGCCCACCAATCTGCACACTGCCCTCGGCATGAAATCCCGGAATCATGTCACCGATTCGATTGAGCGCTTTTAACAAGCTGCTTTTTCCGCAACCCGATGGTCCAATGATTGCGGTGACTTGTCCGGCCTCGATTTCCAGTGAAACATCATTAAGTACCGATTTGCAGTCGTAGGCAACGCTAAGACCTTTAATCGAAACACTTCTGCAACCGCACTCCTCTTGTTGATTCACCGGAGCCTCCTTTTCCACGTCTGGACAATCATGAGCGTTGTCCCGTTGATTAAGAGTAGCAAACCAATCAGGACAACGGCAGTCTTGTATGCGTTGGGTTCTCCACCAGTCACGATCATCGAGAGGTCATAAATATGAATCGAAAGTGTCCGGCCCGAATCAAGCCAACTGCCAGGCATGCGGTCCACATATCCACTGGTAAAAAGTAACGCCGCCGTTTCCGCAAGAACGCGACCAACGCCCAGCACAATGCCAACAATCAGTCCCGGCAATGCGCACGGAAGTAAAATCGAAAGCGTCAGCCTTGTTCGGCTCAGGCCAAGTGAACTGGCAGCGAATCGATAGTCATCTGGCACCCTGCGAAGCGAGACTTCCAACGTTCGAATCATGATAGGCAGAACCATGCATGCTAGTGTCAGACCTCCCGCCAACAAGCAGTAGCCCAGTCCCATCATTCTGCAAAAAATCGCGTTTCCAAACAGACCGAAAACGATCGAAGGAGTTGCCGCCAGGACATCGAGGCTGTTTCGAACCACCTGCGCCGTAAACGGATTTCGACGCGAAAATTCGCTTAAGTAGATCGCCGTTCCCAAGCCCAGGGGAAGCGCAACGGCAATCGCGATCGCCAGGATCGAAACTGTCGAAACAATGATCGGGAAAATTCCACCGCCTCGCCCTGCATCCGAAGTTTCCTCAGTCAGAAATTCAAAGTTCAATCCGCTCAGGCCTTTGGCAAAGACATCACCAAGAATGAAAAACAGGGCGGCGGCAACAATCAATGCTGATGTTGCTGTCAGGATGGACGCAAGCTTTTCACTCGCTCGATTACTGGTTGCCAACTTCAGGCGTCGTTTAGCTGCCATGCTGTCTCCATGCGACTTCTTTAACAGCGCGACAGCAGGACAATACGTTGCGGGAAAAACCTGCGGCGAAAATCAACGCCGTGCAGATCAACATCAAAATCAATCCCGAAAGAAACAGGCTGCTTCGATGATCGCCCAGTGCATAGCCCATTTCCAAAGCAATATTGGCGGTCAATGTTCGAACGGAATCAAAGGCACTTCCTGGTATCTTGATGGCGTTTCCACACACCATGACGACCGCCATGGTTTCCCCAACGGCACGGGCTGCGCCCAGGATAACTGCCGTCGCCAATCCGGACTTCGAAGAAGGCAAAACGATGCGACGCACGATGGACCAGCGACCCATCCCCAGCGCCGCTGATCCAGTCAACAACTCCGATGGCACACTGCGAAAAGCTGCTTGAGCGACCAGCATGATCGTCGGCAAGATCATCAGTGCCACGATAAGTACGCCCGCAAGTAAACTTGGGCCCGGCGGTTGCCATTTCGCAATCAACGGAGCCAGCACGACCAGTCCCCAAAAACCAAACACGACCGAAGGGATACCTGCCAACAGTTCTGTCATTCGGCGAAAGGGCGTCGCTAACCAGCGTGGTGAATAGTATTCGCAAAAGATCGCCGTCATCACGCCGACAGGAGCAGCCAGCAAGACAGCCCCAAAGGTAACCACCAGTGTCCCGACCACCATCGGGAGCAAATAAAACTTTCCGTCGGCCGCAAACTCTGTCGGATTCCAGCTCGAGTCGGTGACGAATCGTGATCCAACACTTTGAATGGAGCTTGAGGATTCGATCCACAGAAACGCGATGATCGCCACCACGATGCCAAACGCCATCAAGGAGATGACTCGCAGCGACAACGAGACAATCAAATCAAGTCGACTCGATCGATTCATTCTTTGATCGGAACGTAAGAAAGCCCCTCGACCAGGTCATGAACCGATGTTGACTGTGCAAATCGAATAAAATTTTTGGCAAGAGCGGATGGCCGGGAGTCAGTTACCAGAATCAAAGGACGAGCCAAAGGAAACTTTCCGGCACCAACATTGGCCACGGTGGCTTCAACGCCGTCCAACGGAAGTAGGCGAATGGGGCTGCCGTGTTGCGATTCGTATTCACTGGTTCCGACAGACATGTACGTGATCGCGTTCACGTCATTGGCAACCATCTTAATGCCTTGCTGATTTTCGCCCGCGAACAGGTCCGTTTGAATCTGCTCAGGTTCAATTTCGAAGAAGTCCGTCACGAGGTCGAGTTCCGATCGACCGGCGTTGCGATTGATGACGGTAATCTCGCTATCGGGTCCACCGACCTGATTCCAGCGAGTTACTTTGCCGGTGAAAATGCCTTTTAATTGTTTCAGGGTCAGTGTCTTGACCGGATTTTTGGCGTGAACAATAAAGCAGACTCCATCCATTGCGATTGGCCATTGAGTCCGGCCGGCTTTTTCAGAGTCCTTCAAATCGCGAGAAGACATTCCGATATCGACGATGCCACCTCCTGCGTCAGCGATGCCGCGAGATGATCCGCCAGTTTGAATTTCGATTCGAACGTCAGGGTGTTTCTTTTCGTATCTCTTGGCAATTTCGGACAGCAATGGACCAACGGTGCTTGAGCCGCTCACCTGCAGTTTCTGTGTCCCGGATGATTTGGTGCTGCTTCCACCAGGCGTAAACGTGCAGCCCACGAACATGAGACTGAAGACGATACAAAATCCGATCGTAAACCGCATTAGTCTGTTCCGCGAAGTTAAAAAGTTATCTTGCAACATCCGAGATCCAATCCCTTCCCTTTTTTCCTCGACTCAACGCTGGGCGAAAGCCGATAGAGCACAGCTTTTCCATCCCGCTCAGCTTCCACAATGTTGGAATCACGAAGGATCTTCAGGTGGTGAGAGAGCAACGTTTTCTCTACTCCCAAAACCTCGTTGATTTCGCCAACGTGTTTGGGGCCAGAAAGTAACTGTTGAACAACTCCTAGACGCGTCTCATCCGCCAAAGCTTTCAATAATTCCGCACAGGAAATGTCTTCTGATGCGTTCACGATAATGTTTCGAGTTACAGGAGCGTAAACACACGGACTTTTCCGCGTTTTGAATTGAGAATTATCTTAATTGAATAATTCTTCAACTAATACCCCAAGGAAAACAAGGCCCCCTAAACAGCACAGGCAGCGTTAAATGTTTCACGCTATGACAATTCTGCTGACTCCATCGGTTTTCATAATTAGTGGGTTTTCAAATCAATGGCAACCTCAACTCTCTATTTTATCCAGACGAATGTGCGAGGACGGGAGTTTGTAACTCAGTCTCTTAAAGTCGTGGCAGTCCAATATCAACCGTGTGCATGTAGGACTTGGCCGTTTAACCAGCCCTCTTACGACCAATTTCAACGGCCCACAGAAAAATCGACAAATTGCGTTGCGCTTTTCCTGGCAGCGGCACTTTTTGAATGGAGACAAGCCATTTCAACCGTCTCGATTGAGTAAACTGGAGCGATATGAGCGACAAAGCCCCGAATTTTCCCGAGCAAGATGCAACGTTGGCTCACACGCAAAGCCCGCGAATCGCAAAGATTCTGGACCAGTATCTCGAAGATATTCAGAACGGCCGCGCTTGCAGTCGGGAAGAACTTCTCCGCCAGCACCCGGAGCTGAAAGATTCACTTGTCGAATATCTCGACGGACTCGAAATGGTTGCAGGTCTGGGAGTTGGCGAAGAATTCGTCCCGAAAACACTTGGCGATTTTGAGATCATCGGACCAATCGGACAGGGCGCGATGGGCACCGTTTATCGTGCCAATCAGCTCTCATTGAAGCGAGCCGTTGCACTAAAGGTTCTGCGCTACTCGATCGCAAGCGAACAAGCTTCAAAGCGATTTGAACGCGAAGCCGAATTGGTGGCGACGCTGCGGCACAATCACATTGTTCCAATCTATGCCACGGGAGAGCAGGACAACTCGCATTTTTTGGCGATGCAATTGATTGATGGTCCCAGCCTGTCACAGTGGTGTGCCGAACCAGATGCAGATCGCGACCCAACAAAGATTGCTCGCTGGTGTGCCCAGGTAGCCCGCGGACTGGCCCATGCCCATCAACGCGATGTGATTCACCGAGACGTAAAGCCTTCCAATCTGCTGAAGGATGGTGACCATATTTGGCTGACCGATTTTGGATTGGCTCGACGACACGATGATCTCCGCATGAGCATGACCGGTGCGATGCTTGGCACGCCCAACTACATGAGCCCGGAACAGGCTTCGCCGTCGCGACACCCAATTGATTTCCGCACCGACATCTACTCCCTTGGCGCGACGCTGTTCGAACTACTGACAGGCCGTTGTGTGTTCGTTGCCGATACGCCACATGCCGTGCTGGCGCAGTTGCTAACCGAAGAAGCACCGCAGCTAGGCGAAGTTCTGCCACGCGTATCTGCAGACCTTGAAACGATCGTGATGAAATGCCTGGAAAAAGAACCTGGTTCACGCTACGAGACGGCGGAGAAACTGGCTGAGGACCTGGAAGCATTTGCCGAAGGCAGATCAATCAAGGCTCGCCGGCCCAGCATGATTGAACGAGCCAGTCGTTGGCACCGACAAAACAGCAAAGCGTTTTCCTGGGCATCGACTGCCGCCATTGGAGCGTTAACACTGATTGGAATCACGGTGGCGACATGGATCGGCTACAGGAATGCCATTACAGGAAGTATCAAAATCAATTCAGATGAAGGCCCCATCGTTGGCCGGCTGATCGATGAAAACGGCGAGAAAACACCGACGTTCACCATCCCGAGTCAGCATCCACTTTCGGTTCCAGCTGGCGAATACACGCTGCAAATGTGGGCCGGAGGCAAACTTGGCGAGAATCAACAGGTTGTCGTGGACGCGAGGTCTCAGACGACGATTGAAACTTCGCTTTCCAATGACGGCATTTTTCCGGAACGCACTGTCGAGGGATTTCCTGCGGTGCTGCCTGCTGGCGACCACGACGATTTGATTTTCTTCCATGAATCGGGAGTGAGTCGAATCGACGGTGGCAGCGGTGAAACACTTTGGATCGCCAAAGCGGAGACTTTCGTAAAGGCAGTCAATGAATTGACTCCAGAGGAAGAAAAGCAACGAATAAGCGATTCTTCCAAAGTACGCAGAAATCTTGTACGTCGGTTCGATTGGCAACATCCCCTGCAACAGATCTCGAACTATGGCGATCGCAAAATACCGGCTGTTGTCAAAGGGTTTCCGGATATCAACGACGATGGTGTCGCTGATGTGATGATTTCCTGTTTGGCCCATACAACGTCTCTTGTGTTTGATGGTTCCAATGGTGATCTAATCTGGAGTTACATTGCGACACCCAAAATCCCGGAAGACTATCCGCGATTTTCACACCATTACGTAGCCACGTATCAGCCGGCTGTTCCGATTGGAGACATTGATGATGATGGCGTTGCGGATTTCGCAAGCATCCACATTGTCAAAGGCAACCGCATTTTTCGCTGGATTGAGGCGTTCTCAAGTAAGACAGGAGATCGAATTTGGCAATTTGAACTTCCCGAAGACTGGTTTGACAAGACGAAGTTCAGCCCTCCAGATCTGGCCATGCTTGATCTGTTTAACTCAAGTTTTCGTCACACGCATCTCCGTGGAAATCATTGGCAGTTTCGTTCAGGAAGTGCATTTCGTAACAGTGGCAACGGTGATATTAAGCCCTGGCCGATGATGGTTGTGGATGGCAGTGTCTCCAGCGGAAACAAGGAGATATTGCTTTCATGTGGAGACCGATTCATTTCGATCGACGCAAAGACGGGCAACGCTGGTTCTTTTAACGGAGGCCAACAGCAGGACCTGGGTTTCATGCCGGCTTTGCCACCGCGACTGATCACCTCTGCTGCTGGTAAAAAGATCGGACTACTGTTCTGCGAAGCGGTCACGTTGGCCGACCCCAATAAAGGCGTGGCGCCGCTAACCAGATTCTCTCTGCGAAGTACCGAATCAGGCGAAATTCTTTGGCAATACGATGCGAACTGTGATCCGGGTTGGCTCGGCTTTGCGCCCGACTGGCCTGTGGTCGCCGATGTCGTGGGGGACTCAGACCCGGAGATCATCATCTCTGAAGGAAACGATCTGCAGACGTCCACCTACAAAAACGCCGATGGCCTGGGTTCGTTGCAAGTACTCGATGCGAGATCTGGCGAAGCGCTGTGGGATGTCGAGCAGGCGGGCAAGGTGCGAACACAGGATCGCCAAATTCAAAACGTGCTGATTGGTCCAGACGAAGACGGAGATCAAAAACAGGACGTCTACGTCGTGACACCCATGCTCAATTCGGAGGCCTGGATTTTTGTTGACATCCTGCGCGGCACGACGGGCGAACGACTCCGAACGATACGCTATGAAACACCTGCTTTCAAAAATGGTCACGCACGAGCGATCGACCTTGAAACACCATTCTTTATGGGCGACTCCACGGATCCGAATGCTCTCCTGGTCGTCTCGACAAAAGCTGTTGACGTAAATTCGCAAAGACAAAGCACTTGTTTGCTGTCAGTATCCAAAAGGCATGTTGCCAGAATTGGAGATCAACTCGAGTACCCACTTCTGGCGGACGGTGATGGCGATGGTTGCAAGGATCTTTTTCTGATCAAGCCAAAATCCAAAAGGCAGGGCAGTCGCTCCGCTCAACTGGTTTCATTTAACGCTGCGGGAAGCCGCGGTTTTCGACTCATCGGAGGAGAATTTACGCTCGCCGATGATGTGGACAATGACGGTGTGAAAGATCTCGTCAGTGAGAGCCAGACCTTTGCCGGTCGGTGGCGCGTTACTTCGGGGGTTAGCGGCAAGGTGATCAAAACCTTTGACTTTGAAAAACGAATTCATGAAATCCATCACATCAATGGAGACATTGATGGGGACGGACTCAACGACTATATCGCTGAGCAACTTACGTTTGGAGGAAACGACGCCGTCGCTCAGTTGTCGTTGATTGCCGGCAAGACTGGGAAAGTGGTTTGGAGTCTCAGCCTTGCAACGGACTCATTTGAATTGCGACCTCGATTCGCTTGTGAGGACTTGAATCGGGATGGTGTGAACGACCTTTTGATTTTTCATCGTTCACGGAGGGCGAGCGGCACGATGAGTTTGCAGCTTACCGCGGTTGATGGTTCGTCCGGAGAAACGCATTGGAGTGCTTCAATCACCGAGCCAAATAGCAATATGGCGTCTCCTCACATGGACATGCAAAACTTCGATTTCAAAATTGTTGATGTCGACAACGACAGGAATCCGGATGTCGTTTGCCCAATTTTTTACGCCAATGGAGTCGCATCGACTGCTGCTTTCGATGGAATCACTGGCGCGCGAAAATGGGAACTGAAGCCGCACAAGATGAACAACGCAAATATTGTTGAACCGTGGCGTTGCGAGGTGATTCCCGCTGGCGAAGACTCGCCCGCAATGATCGTGTCCGTTGAAGGCGGTCACAACGGAAGAGCAAAAAGCCCTTTGCAGATTGATTTTTACAGGCTGGACGACGGCTCGCCTGTCTCTTCGTGGACTTCGAATGACCGAATCGCTGACCATCTTTCTCAACATGGCAAGCGACCGCTTTCGTCCGGGATACCTTTTGCGGCCACACACCAAAACAGGGCCTTGTTGGGAATCTGTTTGATGAATGAAAATGGAAATATCGACGTTGCCGTGATTGATGGCGCTCAAATGGGCGAAGCCAAATTGGTACAGCGTCATTCCTCGAAGTCTTTTGGGAAAGAGCGCCACCGTCATGGCACAAACTTTGTCGTCGCCGATGTAAACAATGATGGCTCAACAGAGGTCATTTTCGATGCTGGAAGTGACATCGTTGCAATTGAACTGGCCACTGGCAACGAACTGGCGCGGCGAACGGTTGGAAACGTTTTAACGATTCGCCATGAGCCAGCAGGAAAGTATCTGGAAGTTATTGCCGAATCGGGCGACAACTCAAAGCTGAAACTCGTGGACATTGACACCTTCGACGTGATCTGGGATTTGAATTGCCCACGACAAAAGGATTACATCGGGTTGCTCTCACCCGGTGAACCGCTGTCAACTTCAGGGGATCTGCGACTTCCAAGAACACTTTTTGGGAATTCAATTCTCAATACGTCGGCGACCTGTCGCGTCGGGACGCCAGCCGAGTTTCGAGGTCGGAGTGATTTGCTTCCTCGTGTTGCTGCCTCTGGAATTGACACTGATTCAAGTCGGTTTGTCGATCCGCGTTTGGTTGTGTCGTTTCAGGGCGGCGGGCTTATCAACCGTGGTGTCGCATCCAAACGCATCCTCAGAATGCTCTCAGAGGAGATTCCGGTTGCGTTAGGAGCAATTATCTTTCCCCTGTTTTTCTTGCGACGCATGATCGGGAAAAGTCAGTGGACACTGAGATCGTTCCTGATGTTGCCGCTGCTTTTTGTGGTGCCATTCCTCGCTCTTCGATTGCCTTTTGAATTTGGTTCAACACTTGCATCTGGAATGAGTGTGCCTGACTGGACTGGCAAATTGATAGGCGCGGCGCTTGGCGTGCCAACGTTGGTGTTTGTTGCTCTGTGCTTCAAGAGTTTTTTAAACTTGCAATGGAAACATCTGTTCTTTCTGTTGGCAGGTGCGCTCTGTATTTCGTTAGTCGAAGCTGGTGTGCTGTTTGTGTCTGCCTTGAGCAGATTGCCCGATGGTGGAAGCCTCCAGTGGTGGAACCTCGAACTGTTGATGATGTTTTCAACAGGTGCCTGGGTGGTTGGTGCTGTCTTTTGTGTGCTATGGATTTATAATGACTTCGGCTCGTTGCTAAAACGAGGCACTGACTTTCTGTTTCTTCGTTCCGCAGCGGTGGGCTCATGAGCAGTGTGTTCGAATCAGAGAGTTCGGATTACCTCGCTCAGTATCACGCCTGGCTGCGATTGATGGCTCGCCTGCAACTGGATCCTCGCTGGGATCGAAAGTTCGATGCGTCGGATATCGTGCAGCAAACGTTGATGGAAGCGTGGAAGGGCGAATCGAATTTTCGTGGACATAGTAGTGGCGAGCGAATCGCCTGGCTCCGAACCATTCTCGGCCGCGTTATTTCACGGGAGGCGAGAAAATACGAAGGTACTGAAAAACGGGATCCCGGGCGTGAGCTTTCGCTACAGCATTCCCTGGACCGATCTTCGATCATGTTGGATCGAATGATCGCGTCAGAAACCAACACGCCAAGCGTTCACGCCGACAATCGCGAACAACAGACGATCATTGCTCAAGTTCTCGAGTCGCTGTCAGAGGACTATCGCCAGGTGATCGTATTGCGAAACATGCGAGGACTTTCACACGCCGAGATCGCAGTGGAAATGGATCGGACTGAATCGGCGGTGCGAATGCTGTGGCTGCGTGCGTTGAAGGAGTTGCAAGCCGGAGTCATGTCACGGCAGTGAGTTGGGCAACAGTGGCAAGCTTCATCGTTGGGTGTTATTCTGATTGAGTTCCACCACTCTCCGTCTTCCATCGAGCCACCATGGACTTGACCATTGCTGCGTCGTTCCTGTTCTTCACAGGTCTTGTTGCGTTTTTGACGTGGCGGCTGACTCGCAACACAGACGTAAACACCGATGAAGGTTTCTTTCTCGCTGGACGAAGTTTGACGGCAATCTTTATCGCCGGTTCGTTACTGCTGACGAATCTTTCGACCGAGCAGTTGATCGGCTTGAATGCCGGATCGTTCAATGATGGA
>CAYUNP010000120.1:1577-16055 GCA_964446085.1 uncultured Pirellulaceae bacterium | reverse complement strand
TCACAACCGCCGCGACCGGCGATCAAGTTGATCCGTCTACCGTGGGCGACGATCTGGACGAATCGGTGGTTGTCAATGTTGCTCCTGCGGACCTGGTCACAGTCAAGACACTTGCCAGTGGCGATGCGACTCCTGACGAAGGTGACATTGTTACCTTCCTGATCGAAGTCACTAACAATGGTACTGGAGACGCAACGGGCGTCTTCCTGAATGACTTGCTTCCTGCAGGCCTGACGCCAACTGCCAACAACGGTACGGTTTCACAAGGCTCATACAGTGCAGCCAACGGAATCTTTGGCATCGGCGACATCCCTGTTGGCGGTACTGCGACACTGATCCTTGAAGGTACAGTCGATGCAGGTCAGGGCGGCAACACAATCACCAATGTCACGACTGCAGCCAGTGGCGATCAACCTGATCCGTCGACTGCGGGCGATGACCTTGATGAATCGGTTGTTGTCAATGTTGTTCCAGCGGATCTGGTTACCGTCAAGACGCTCTCAAGTGGCGACGCGACTCCGGCAGAAGGCGACATTGTTACCTTCCTGATCGAAGTTACCAACAATGGAGCTGGAGATGCAACGGGCGTCTTCCTGAATGACTTCCTGCCAGCCGGCCTGACACCAACTGCCAACAACGGTACGGTTTCACAAGGCTCTTACAGTGGAGCCACTGGAATCTTTGGCATCGGCGACATCCCTGTCGGTGGTACTGCAACGCTGGTCCTTGAAGGTACAGTTGATGCAGGTCAAGGTGGTAACACGATCACCAACGTCACGACCGCGGCGACAGGTGATCAACCGGATCCAAGCACAGCAGGCGATGACCTTGACGAATCAGTTGTTGTGGATGCTCCAATCGCAATTGATCCTCAGATTTCAATCGCCAAGTCAGCCAGCGATGCTGTTCCAAACGGAGAGAACTTCGACGTAACGTTTACGCTACTTATTGAGAACACAGGAAACGTTTCGCTGAACAATATCCTTCTCGATGACTTCATCGAAACTCAGTTCGGTGCGGCAGCCGTCGATGTCAGCAATGTCAGCGTTTCCAACTTCCAGGGAAGCGGATTTGCTCCGACCGCCAACCTCGGCTTTGAGTCGGATACGTCACAGCCATTGGCAACGGGTGGACAACTTGATGTCGGAGATACGTTTGTAGTCAACTACACCGTGACCATCGACCCAGATGCGACCGGCGAGAGCGTTGCTTTGGTTAACCAGGCCACCGTCGGTGCCGCTGCCATTGATGAAAATGGTGACTTCCTGCTCGACAGTGCTGGACAAGTCATCAACATTTTCGATGACAGTGACAACGGTACTGATCCAAACAGCGAGAACGGCGAAGACGATGGTGACGGAGTATTCGGCAACGATCCAACACCTGTTTTCATTGCTGACCTTGGCATCGCCAAGTCCGTTGTGGGACAACCTGTTCCAGATGGTGACAACTTCATTGTTACCTTCTCTGTCACGGTGGAGAATACAGGAACCGTCGATCTGGAAAACCTCAGCCTGACCGAAGATCTTGCCGAACAGTTCGGATCTGCGTTTGTCGGTGCCGGGGAACTGTTTCTGACCAGCGATCCGACGACTGCTCCGAGTCAAATCGTGCTCGCAAGTGATTTCGACGGAAGTGCTGGAACAGAACTTCTCGATCCAACATTCAATAACATCTTGAGCATTGGGGATTCGTTCACCTTCGAATTCATGGTCGCAGTGAACTCACAGGCAGAAGGCCAGCAGCTGGTGAACCAGATTGTTGGTACCGGTGATGCGATTGATGGAGATGGTAACGCTATCGTTGACTCATCCGGCGCCGTATTGATTGCACAGGATGCCAGCGACAATGGGTTCGACGCTAATTCCGGTAACGGCAATGTATCGAGCTCCGATCCAACTCCAGTCGTAATCCCACTGGTTGACTTCGAAATTCCGGATGATGGGGATGGCGATACGACTGCCGGTAGTCCACCTGTACTCATCGGAATTCCACCGCTGGTTACCAGTTCGATCAACAACTTCCTTGGTTCACCTGGACCGATCTACTCGGGTATTCCAACCAACACGACCAACCCGGTTACGTTGGACAGCAACCGACCAATCACTGGCGGCTTCTCGGTCACCAACGATGACTTCGGTGGCTCGATTCAGGAAGTCGAATGCTGTGGCGAAATTATCGATGCCGTACCAGGCCAACCAGTACCTGTCGAGACAGTACCTGTCGAGCAAGTGATCGAAGGCGACTGTGGTTGTGAAGCTCCGGTCCAGGGTGTGATCGTCGAGCAGCTTCCAGCGGAGGCACCTTGCGAGGTTCCAATGCAGGAATGTTGCGACGGGCAGACTGATTTCGTTGACGAGACCAATCAATTCGACGGACCGGCGCCGGTTAACAAGCCTTCGTTCCTCAAGCGTATGAGAGGCTGGCTCCACAGATAGGCTGACGTCCCAGAGCAAAGCAGTGCCGTTGGGCACTGCTTTCTGCGGGGCGAAGTTGCCAGCGGGATTCGTTCCTTCAAATTGAATATCTGCAGACATTCGCAGACAGCGGCGAACTTTTACGGCGCTGCTGCGACTGTACTTTTCAGAAACGTGGATTTTTGGAGTGACCAATCAAGCTGTAGCTCAGTTGGCAGAGCCCGAATTACGTTTCTTCAATTCCTGTCGCCTCGTTTCGATGGGCTGAATCGTTCAGCAAGCATGCAAAGTCAGAGCCGGAATCGCAAGGTTCGGTAAGGTATTGCCTCGTTTGCGGTTTCTTCCCTTGTCAAGACTGTAGCAATCTCCTCAAATCTCGGCCTTCAAAATCCCACCGGGAAGATGGTCCGCTGATTGTCCCAAGTCCAAAATCGAAACTGCAACCCAATCTGAAGATCGGATTGGCCTCTGCGATCGCAGCCCAAATTCTGTGGGGTGTCTTTCCCGCATACATCAAGCTGTTCCAGGGAGTCATTGATCCTCTGGACCTGGTGGCGCATCGTGCTCTCTGGTCATTCACAGCTTTGGCCATCTGGCTAATCGCAACCTCGCGCAAACGGACTCGTGAAAAATCAGAAAGCAATTCGACGCTTCGACAGCGCCTCCTCGGTGACTCAAAGACTATTGGAATCGCGTTCATTGCCACCATCATGATCGCGATCAACTGGCTTACTTTTGTGTGGGCCGTGAACAACGATCACGCCATCGATGCAAGTCTCGGCTACTACATCTGCCCTCAACTGGTGGTGTTACTCGGTGTCGTGTTTCTGCGCGAGCGACTGACGCCATTGCAGTGGACCGCGGTTGGGCTGGCTACGATCGGCGTGTCGATCATGACGTGGTCCGCGGAAAGCAAGATCTGGATCGGATTGATCGTGGCTATCGCGTTTGCATTTTACGCGCTGTTCAAAAAGAAAACGAAACTCTCAGCGGTCGAAGGACTGACACTGGAGACCGGCTTCATGTTGCTGCCGGCGACGGCGCTGCTCGCCTGGAGATTTGCAATCGATGGAGCAACCATCATTCCATCTTCGATTCCGTTAGCGCTGGCGTTGCTTTGCTGCGGCGTGCTCACGATCGCTCCGCTGCTACTTTATGCGATCGCAATGAAACACATCAAACTCTCGACGGTGGGGCTGCTTCAGTTTATCGGCCCCACGATTCAGTTCTTTCTCGGCGTCTTTGCCTTTGCTGAACCCGTTGATTCGACGCGGTTGATTGGCTTCGTCTTCGTGTGGGTAGGTGTCGGCGTTTACCTTTTTGCACTGCATCGCCGATCGGTCACGACAGGCAGTTGAACTGCGATTTACCGAGGTTTTCGCAAAACTCTGGTTCTTTTCCAAGATCGTTTGCACTGTGACGAAAACAATGCAAACAACATTAACCCGGAGGTGCGATGAAAAGTGACTTGTTGAATGAACCGTCGATTTTGGAAAAGCCATACAACGGCATGAGCGGATGGGGCATGCTGTTTGGGGCACTTGGGGCGCTGCTGTTGGCGTCCATTCTGTTCATGTTCGGTATAGATAGTGAAAATGGAATTCTGGTCTTTGCCGGCATCCTTATATTTCTTGCGGCGCTACTTTCCATGGGAGGATTGGTAGCGATCCAACCCAATAGTGCTCGCGTGTTGTTGCTCTTTGGAGACTACAAGGGCACGCTCAAGGAATCGGGTTTCTATTGGGTCAATCCATTTTTCAGCAAGAAGAAAATCTCGTTGCGAATTCGAAACTTCGAAACGGGATCGATTCACACGCCCGAGAAGAAAGATGCTGCTGGAACGGTAATCACGCAGAGATCACGAACTGCCGGACGTCCATCGAAAGTCAATGACCGCGATGGTAACCCAATCGATATTTCGGCGATCGTCGTTTGGAAAGTGGTCGATACTGCCGAGGCCATGTTCGAAGTCAATGACTACGAAGATTTTGTTCGCGTTCAAAGTGAAGCCGCCTTGCGAGTTCTGGCGACTCGACATCCCTACGACAGTGAAGATCACGAGGTTTCTCTGAGAGGAAGTACGACTGAAATTTCGGATCAACTGAAGCACGACATTCAGGAGCGACTTCACAAGGCAGGAGTACAGGTGATCGAAGCACGAATCAGCCACCTGGCGTACTCACAGGAAATTGCAGCGGCGATGCTTCAGCGTCAACAGGCGTCCGCAGTCGTTGCGGCTCGCAGCCGAATCGTCGAAGGAGCTGTCGGAATGGTCAAGATGGCTTTGGATCAACTCTCTGGCGAGAAGATTGTCGAGCTCGATGACAGAAGCCGAGCCCAAATGGTTTCGAATTTGCTGGTTGTGCTCTGTAGCGACCGACACGCTCAACCGGTCGTCAACGCTGGCGACAGTTAGGCGAGTTGTGGCTTTCGAATTCCTGGCCTCTGTTTAATCTGCAGAGGCCTTTTTCGCGCGCCGCTGCCAGCATCGTGCTTTGCATGGGTGGCAACCGTCCCGAAAGAAATTCTGTTTCCCTGGTGATCGCTATCAGCTTGGAAAACTGAGCGACAATGTCGCTCGGTTCTCCGAACCGTAAGCGATTTACTGGGCAACGCTTGAAATCGGAGAGCTATTTCCGGACAGACCTTTTTTAACGACGCTGGCAGGACAACGAACTGCTCAGCCCGCGCAATTTCCAGGTAAGCGAGGTACGAGTTCACCTCGCCTGGTCTCCGGGTTATGATTGTCGAAACCTTTTCGAATCTGCTCGTAACACCATGGCCAAAAAGAAACCCAAGTTCTACGTCGTTTGGGAAGGCCACGATCCCGGCGTCTACAAAACATGGCCCGACTGCCAGAAACAGATCTCTGGTTTCTCGGGTGCTAAATACAAATCGTTTCCAACACTCGCAGCGGCGGAAAAAGCGTACACCGAGCCTGCCGATGAACACTGGGGCAAGTCAGACGGTACAAAGAAAGCGAAATCGAAAACGCCGAAACGAACACTTGATGAACTAAAAGAAATGGGCGTCGATGTCACAGCGCTCGCCGTTGATGCGGCCTGCAAAGGCAACCCGGGACCACTTGAGTATCAGGGCGTGGAGATCGAAAGCAATATCAACCTCTTCCATCAAGGTCCCTTTCCCGACGGCACGGTCAACATTGGAGAGTTCCTGGCCATCGTTCACGCACTGGCACTGTTAAAGCATGGAGGCCACACAGATCGAGTCATCTACTCCGATTCACGAATTGGAATTGCCTGGGTCAAAGGGAAGAAATGCAAAACCAAACTGACACAAACCGTCTCCAACAGGAGACTGTTTCAACTGATCGCGCGAGCCGAGAAATGGCTCAAAGAAAACACGGTAGAAAACCCAATTCGCAAATGGGAAACCAAACTTTGGGGTGAGATCCCGGCTGACTTTGGTCGAAAGTAGAACCAGTTAACGCAGCAATTGTTATTTTGCGCGTTCAAAGGACTCGAAAATTTTTCGAATATCATCTTCGGAATACCTGCCCGGCTTTCGAATACAGGCAACCAGAGCAAAAATGTGCGATGCATCATCCTGTCTCGTTCTGATTGCGTATTGAACGACTTCAAAGTCTCCAGAGGTCGCGGACGCGGTTGTTCTTTCAATATCCTGCTCCTTGCCTTCGAATTGCCATCTGACCACTTCTGTCTTACGCGACGTACGGTCAATGACAATGTTGGAATGCAACTTCATGTTAGCCATTGCTCCGAGTAAAACACCCTCCATCTGCGCCCCCTTGATTCCTTTTAGCAAGCGAACTTGCCCGAAAGCCGTTTCTGGCTCAGTACCGTCTTGCCACCTGATCCTTTCAAACTGAGCTATCATTTTGTTTGCCTCGATGTCGTCAAATTCGACAGGAATGTCAATGGTTCCGATTGTGGCCAAAATCTCCTTGACTCGTTCAGGTTCTCTGGTTTCCTCGTTTAACAGGAAGAATAACAGGAAAGAAATACCGAGGATGAGGACGGGCACCGAAACAATGAGTCCAAAAAACACACCCGTCCCGGTACCGATGATCGCCCGCATGCGATCCTTCGTTTTGGATTGTCCAAATCGCATCTCCAACAAACTGCGAACGCCATACCAAATCGCAGGGATCCCGGTCAAAAACAACAGCACGATCGAAGCCAGGCCCAGCCAAAAACTTCTTGACGCATACTTGCTGGCTTGATGTGATACTTCAGTTTGTTGCGGCGAAATTTGACCGCATGACGCGCAGCGAGCCGGATTTTGCGTCTTGAAGACATCGGTTAGCAAAGTCGAATCGCACTGTGGACAGATCATTATTTTCTCATCAATGTAGTACCGCAAAGCAAATCGGCGATTCCCCGGCTAGGCCTTGTAAGATTGAACACGGTCACAAAAAGCATCGCTACCATCATGGAAATCCACACAAGTAAAGACACGATCAACTCGACTGGAAGAGTGCCAGGTGTCAAGTCGACCGAAGCAGCCTCCAACCCAATAACCGAGCCGGCAAATAATACCGGCAGAATCCAGCTCACCAATGTCCGCATGCCCAGTCGAAAACCGGATGCCTCGTGAACCTTGTCGCGCCTTCTGGCCGTGATTCCGAGGAACCAGAATGTTGGGCTTTCATAAAAATAGCCAGTTACAAATGCGATCAACAGGGAAATCAAAACGAAGGATCCGCAAATCGCACCAACGCCCATGTGGAACTGGCTCATGCACAGCGAGAGCCAGGCTTGGCCCAATAGAAAAAGCACCGACAGTTCAACTGCCAAAGAAGCACATGCAACACCGACTCGATCAATCCATGTCCAGTTCGATGGCAGGTCAGCAATTTCATCCAACTTCTCGGCAATCTGATACAGCGAAACTTTGTCAGACTCATTCCATTGCTTGTAAAGCTCGATGACCGACTCGGGAACTGGCTGGAGTGCGACAATCTTGCCAAAAATGTTGCTGAAAACGTCACGCGGTGTTTTGGCAGGTGAATTTTCACTACCCGCCGGGATCTCAACCAGTTTCAATCGTCCGCTTCGATCCAGCCAAACATTGTTTTCCGAGAAACTTACTGGTAGTGACTCTTCTTCCTTGCAACGAGCCAGTTCTGATGCCAGTTCGCGAAGTAGCGATTGAAAAGCACTCCATTGAACCGGTTGATTCGCTTTGACGTACTGAGTTAGCGGCATTCCTTCGGTACATTCGGCAATGAAATAATTCAGCGGTGGATCGTATGAGTCGTCTGAACGGGAGGCAATAATCCGCTGTCGCGTCGGTCGAATTGAAGCGTGCAAAAGGGGAGGAGTTGCATCCTTCGTTTCGTAGATCCAGACTTTTCGTCCCAGTTCCGGATCCTCGCCGACCAGTACCCGCTCACCAGTCACGCTGGATCCGAACTGCCCAAGTACGTGAAACGGTTCGATCTTTTTACTGATGGAACTCGCATCATTCAGTGGAATCGGCATCGTCACCGCGACGTCGCCGAGATTGCCAGAGCCAAGCGGACTGATTCTGACAACGTGAGTTCGTGTCAGCAGGTCATGAACTCCGCGATAGCCGTTGGAGACTCTCGCCGTTAGCATCAACAGAACACATGGAATCCATGACAATAGCGAATACAGTTGAATCAGTCCAAGATTGTTGACATCCTGTGCCTGTATCGTGCCTCCATTCAAGGAATGCGTCCAGAACATGGTGACTACCAGAACGATTGAACGAACACCAGGCATCAGAAATGAGCGACCGATAGCCTGCCAGAGTCTCGGCGAATCATTCTGTTCATTGATGACGCGCATGCTGAAGAGCCATTTGCCGATCGTTGTTCCGATAAAATACTCCTGAGCCGCAAACCAGCCTGTCAGCAGGAGGAAATTCGCAAGCTGTACCAGAAAGGTCGCACGTTCCATGTTCGTAATTACCATTAAAAACGAACTTGCCACGGCCGAAAAGAAAACGCTGACAAAGCTAAAGATGAACAGGTCAATGAAAAACGCCGACATCCTGAGTCCATTGTCCGGCGTCACCGCACCCAATGACGAATACGGCATCAGGGCAACACGGAGTTCTTCCAGACTGCCTGGGCGCTTTGCCGGGTCTTTTTCCAGCATTGCTGCGATGATCGATGCGAGTTTTTTCGGTATGTTCTGTGAGACGGTTCTGATGTTCGGAGCCTGTTCAGCGGCGATTCCTGATATCACTTGAGCCGCATCACCAATGAAAGGTGCACGACCAGTCAACAGATAAAACAACGTCCCCCCAACTGCATAGATGTCGGTTCGTGCATCGACATGGCCCGCGCGAAGCTGTTCTGGTGCCGCAAACTGTGGTGTGCCCACGAAAGTTCCGGTTTGCGTTAGCGAAACATCACCAAAGAAGTTCTTGGCCAATCCGAAATCGCCAACTTTTGCGCGGCCGTTATCGTCAACGAAACAGTTCGATGGCTTAAAGTCACGATGCACAATTCCTGCCTGGTGTGCCACCGCCAAACCATCGATGGCTTCAATCATGAAGTCGACCGCGCGAGCAATTTCCAGCGGCCCCTCTTCTTCAACAACGTCTTTCAAGGTCCCGCCATTCATCAACTCCATGGCGATGAAGAACTGCTCTCCATACTGGCCCGACCGATAGACGAATGTGCTACCAGGATGATTGATCGAAGCAGCAACCTGGCTTTCGCGACGAAACCGCTCAATACTCTCACTCGTCGCATGCAATTGTCTCGACAGAAGCTTCAGCGCGACTGGACAATCACTTTCGGTGTCGTGAGCTTCGTATACAGTCCCCATGCCGCCCGAGCCCAACACACACCCCAGCTTGAACGGACCAACGTGATCTCCTGGCTGAACGGTTGCAGTTGAATTGGAACGAACCACAAAGGAAGAGTCGTGTGTTTCGTCCAAATCCAGAGTGCCTGACTGGCTACTCTGGCCAACGCCTGTCGAACCGATCCCTTCATTGATTGATTCAAAGCGGGCACCGCAATGGCTACAGAACTTTGGAATCGTCTCCGCCGTGGACGTCGAATCGCCACACTGAGCACATTGAATGGAATTGTGGTTCGACATTGATTGAGTAATTGCGCCCGCTGTGTCCGAGACAAACCAACTGCTGTTTGATAGCTGTTGATTGTAATCTAACGTCCTGTTCGACGAATCCTGACTTTGATCGAGTATAAAATCAGAATATCCGGCATTTCATGGGAAGTTTCAAATTGGACTTCAACTCTGCCGAAAATCAGGAAAATTAGGATACTTGTCAGGCTTTCACAAACTCAAGAGAACCCGTCGTGGCTGAGCACTCAAAATACCAGCAAAACATTATCAAGAACTACTACGAGAATCGCGAAAACATCGCGCTTCAAAGAGTACAGGAATTGGTAACGGAACTGTTTCTGTCAGAGGGCAAGAAGCGAGCGACACAGTGGGACCGTCTTGAGAAGCATTTGCTAAAGTTGGAAGTCAAACAGGCAACGATCGATAGCCTGCGCGAGAAAGATGATCCTCAGCTGGTTGCAAAACTCGCAGAGCGACTCGGCAAAGAAATGGAATAGTTTTCAACGGTGGCATAGACTTCCAGCCTGTGTTTGCATGAGATTGTGGCTGCGGCGTCTCGCCGCAGTGTTCCCCGCCGCTCACCACGTAAACATTAAATCACCATCTTCGAACCTTCGTTTACCACGCCGATTCCTGGTCTGCCTGCCGCTACAAAAAATTCCAATGCTGCGGAAGGTCAGCTCCGCACAAGTCACAGACAAACCAGCTATCCTTCACGATATTGCGTTCGTTACAGCCGGGACAAAGTCGAAACACGACACGTGTTGTGAAATCAGAAGGACGATCAACAGGAATCGCATCCAGTGCAGTGGCGACCGACAGCCATGATTCTGGTTCAGGACAAAAACCAGTGGATTGATTGGTGATTTCGGAAACGTCGCCATCAGGCGAAAATGTGATTTCACCGGCAGAGAGAACGGGCCCGCCGCCAGCACAGGCAACATGCTCCGAACGCCGTGGAGCAAGCAACAGAACGCAGTCAAGGTTGACCGTAAACGTAGCGATCAAAGACCCGTCCGGCTCAGGAGTGCAAGGGCAGGCAGCGAACCACGATGTCAAATCGCCAACGGAACAGATTGACGTGCCAGGGGGCGACGATGCGAGCGCTGTTTTGCGAATGTCGCCCGGCCCAACGTATTGATATTGTCGTGGATCCATTCGATCAAGTCACGTGGCAGAATATGTTCACGATGGATTCGGCGAGCGGGAGCGGAACCAGTAGAACATTGCAACCAGAATCAATCCAACGACCGCGCCGAAAACGACGCCCTGAGTCAGCCCCTGACCGATGCCGACAGCAACAGGATCAAAGTTCGGAGAGTCGCTGGAGTACACAGAACGATAGTATCCCGGTAAAAATGATCCCAGTGCCGCACCGAGACCCAAGCCAATCACACCACCAATGAATGCGGAACCAAAAACCGCGCCAATCGTCCAGAGAAGCAACGATGGCGAAGCTGTGTCGTTCGAGTGCTGCGGCGATTTGTATGGATTGTCCGAAGTCATTGATCTGAGTCGTACGTGGGAGTTGCAAAACTGCTCGAAGCGCAACGAGCGAATCCGGGTACTGGAATTATACCAATGTTTTCCAGTGTCGCGAAACGAAGGCAATGTGACTAATCGGTATCCCAATACTCGGTGACCAAATCATGGTCTCGCTCGATGGAGGCGACCCATTTCTGCAACGAAGCAAAATCCGGTTCGTGAAGCCAGCCAGCATTCCATCCGGGAAATTCCCGGAGCAGCAAACGCGTAATCGAAACAGCGACGCTGCCGTCAGGGATACCACAGACCTCCAATCCGTGAACATCCTGGATTGTATCCACGGAAGAGAAATCAGCAGACAGGTCGAATCCTTCTTCTGCAAGAAGGTCAAGTAACCGACTTTGGTGTTGAAGCAGTTGAGCTGAAAAGGCAAAGGGATCGCGTGGGTGAGATGTCATCGGTTTGGAAATGAACTCGTCCGCGATCGTGGAATTTTCTTCGTTGGGTGGTTTTGTGTACCAGTTGTTTTCAGTCAGCACAGATGTTTTTTGCTCCACCGTACAGAACAAGGTGGGGTGGCGTTCTCGTGTTATCGCATCGCAAACGTGAAAATGAAGGTGTGGCGAATCAGACCAGCCAGTGTTGCCGGAAACGCCAATCAGTTGTCCAGCACGAACAAATTGTCCTGGCCAAACACAGGAACCGTTATGTGCGAGATGAACGTAGGAAGCAATTGAATCATCGGCATGCAGAATGTGGATTGTGTTCGCCTTGGGCTTGAACGAAGGATGTGTCCCACCATCAGTGAAGCGGTCGACAACACGATAGACAATCCCTGAACGCGAAGCGCAAATTGGCGTCCGTTCCGGCATGCGAAAGTCCAGTGAAAAGTGCGACTCATCGGTGTGCGAATAAGCGCCTCCATAACCTTGCAAAACCTGGAAACGCTCGCCACACGCAAACGGGAGTTGATAGGCGAATTCGGACTCGACTTCATCCACTCTGTCCGACAATACCGCAGCGCGATTATCTGTCATTAGTCGGCGTTTCAGGTTAGCCAGCCATCGAAACATTAATCTGTACACAACGGGAATATCTTTACGATACCGCTCAAAATGGAGCGAGCGATTCTGAACTATTTTGAATTGTACCAATGATCACCTCATCCAGACAACTTACGATTCCTGTCGCAACAAGTAACGACTATCCTTCAGCAGTCAGCGAGTAACGCGAATAAACACCATCGGTAAAGTGCCAGATCGTTAGCGAATCGTCACCGAACAGCAGTTGGGCAAAGTATGCAAGCTCGTCATCCCAAAGCCCATCATCCCAATCGCTGGTATGAATCTCGAACAACGTTTCAGTGATCTCAGCGCCTGGCAAGCTGACGATGCGATGAACCAGTTGCTCGCGGCGATCATCGTCTTCAATGTTGACGAGAACGATCACGAGTCCATCTGAAGAATGAAAGTCGGATTCTGTCACAGTAAAAAACTCGTTCGCACAGAGGTTACAACACGCCCTACTATAAGAAGCAGGACTTGGCCGAAGTATTAGGTATCGTAAAGGCCATCCCAGGGCGGATTGAACCCAAGGCCGTACGGCACATATTCGACATGGTCATCACCCTCAGGAATCAGACCAAACGTGAGTCCGAGTATCTCCTCAGCAAAGGGAGCAACTCGTACATCACCCGGTTTCGCATTTGGAAGTGCCGCAATTGCGTTTGCCAATGCTGTTCGCGCGTCATCGCCGTTATTGTTGTCCCATGAATCAGTACGAACGTACTTCCCGTCGAAGTCAAAGATGTGCAGGACAGCAATCGGACGACCAATGAACATCTCGAACCCGACGTAAGGGCCGTCGTCGCAATTGCCGATCTGGTCGGTGTGATAGCCTTCCTCGCGTGCAATTGGAATTAGATCTGGAATTGCCACTACAGGAGTTCACTTTATGAAAGGTTGTTGAAATGCCCGTCCACAGCGAAGTAGCGGGTGTTTTCACGATCATTTTATCAGAGGATCGAGGCTGCGGTTGGATCCAGGACCAGTTTCGGTCAATGGTTCGCCAACAAGAAAGTCAACCCGAATCCGTGATCTGTACCAGCAACATAAAACCCGTTTGCTTTCCAGGATTCCGGGTAAGATTTGCGAACGTACCCTGTCGTATGCATGACAAAAATGGAGTCAATAAACACACCTGACAACCACAAATAAAAAGCGAATATCATGCAATCAATGGACAATCTCAAAAAACTCGGAAAGCTTGATCAAGCCGGTAACGAATCCTGGGCAAAGTTTCAGGATCTGAATGATGCTGTAATGGCTGAAGGCGCAATCTCGGTCAAGAACAAAGAGTTGATCGCTCTTGGTGTCGCGTTGACAACGCAGTGTGGCTACTGCCTTGAATTGCATCGACAGGGAGCAGAAAAAGCCGGTGCGTCACAAGCTGAAATTGCTGAAACGATTATGATTGCTGCTGCCCTCCGAGCAGGAGCTGCACTCACACATGGCACTCAAATTCTGTCTGATTCGTAGCACGTGTGCATGATCCATGTGGCTGCGGCGTCTCGCCGCAGTTCTATTTACCTGGAACCAATCTTGGCCGGACAAAGGGAGTCTACGACACCGCTTCTACTCGAAGCCAATAAGTGTCGCAATTGCCCCCAGTTTACCAAAAAGAAATCGCACTGCCAAAGAGATGCGTTTGCTAAAAAACCATGTTGTGCACTGCGGATCGGATCACCTAACGAGCAAGGTAACCGATGACCAGAGAAGCGAACATCTGAATGAAAGCGATTACCGCGATCAATCTGGCAGCTCCGGCATGGTTCGGAGATTGTGCTGACAGTAGCATCAGTAACAGCAGACCGAACCCAACAACGATGACCAGACGACGCAAGTGTCACGATGATCATACCAAAGGTTCACGAATTGAACAAAAACAAGCCAGGGTGTGCTAAATGTACCGGCGCATAAACCATGTTTTACGTCTTTACTCCAGATACGATTTCAGTGCAGCCAGTCGTTTTCGTGTTTCGCGTTTGAATACAAAATTTACTATCGGTTGTATCACGAAGGAGAGAAACCGAGGTTGCACCTCAAAGTAATATCGGTAAGTGACAAGTGTCAGGTTAGCACTGAGTTGTTTTTGCCGAATTGACGCCGCGAATTTGCGAAAAAAGAAAGGGCCGCGCGTCATGGAGACAGCAGCAACGATTGGCCGCGAAAAAGATACGTACTCGGTATCCATCACAAGTCCACTACAGGCGACACACCGTGAAACAACACCAAGGTCTGCCGATGTTGCCCCATTCAGGAGAGTTGCCGCGCTGAGAAACGGATCCCAGTCAAGGCGACGTGAATAGTCGTGGATCAAGTCGAATATCGCCTCAGGTTCGGCCGATATTTCAATGGCTATGAATGTTGCGGGCATTGCGATGGCTCCGCGAGTCAAACCGCGAAGGCCCAAGTCGATTAACAGCTGAGGCATACAGCGGCACGCTCTTCCTCGAAACCAACAAG